>NZ_JBPKJK010000017.1:0-84439 GCF_051756985.1 Saccharothrix sabaoui | reverse complement strand
AGCCTGCCACGATGGGTGATCCGCTGAACGCCGGGGACGACGCGGTCGAGGCGCTGGGCATGGTGGCCCGCGCCGCCCGCCCCTACCTCGACGCCCTCCCCCACCTCCCGGTGCGCGACGCCGCGCACGTCGACCTGCTCAAGGACCTCGACGGTCCGCTGCCGGAGTCCGGCGACGGCACCATGACCGCGATCGCCGACCTGCTGCGCATCGGCACCCGGGCGGCCACGCACTCGTCCGGGCCGAGGTTCTTCCACTTCGTCGTGGGCGGGTCGACCCCGGCCGCGCAGGCGGCGGACTGGGTGACGTCCCTGCTGGACCAGGCCGCCGGCCTGTGGCTCACCTCGCCGTTCGCCACGCAGGCCGAGACGGTCGTGCTGCGCTGGCTCAAGGAGCTGTTCGGCCTGCCGCCCACCCACGGCGGGGTGCTGACGCCCAGCGCGACGTTCGCGAACCTCACCGGCCTGGCGTGCGCCCGGTACTGGTGGGCGCGGCGGCACGGCGTGGACGTGACCTCCGAGGGGCTGGTCGGCCTGCCGAGGATGCCGGTGTTCTCCAGCGGCTACGTGCACGCCAGCAGCCGCAAGGCGTTGCAGCTGCTGGGCCTGGGCCGCGACTGCGTGCGCACGCCCACCCGTGACGACGCGGGCCGGCTGGACCTGGACGCCCTGGACCGCGAGCTGGCCTCGTCGGGACCGGCCGTGCTGATCGGCAACGCGGGCGAGGTCAACGGCGGCGACTTCGACCCGATCGACGAGATGGCCGACCTGGCCGCGCGGCACGACGCGTGGCTGCACGTGGACGGCGCGTTCGGCCTGTTCGCGGCCCTCTCGCCGCTCACCTCGCACCTGGTGCGCGGGGTGGAGCGCGCCGACTCGGTGGCGGCGGACGGCCACAAGTGGCTCAACGTCCCCTACGAGAGCGGGTTCGCGTTCGTGCGGGACCCGGCGCTGCTCGGGCACGCGTTCGGCGCCTGGAACGCCCCGTACCTGCCCCAGCCGGACGAGGAGCGGGTCAACTACAACAACCTGGGCCCGGAGTCGTCCCGGCGCGCCCGCGCCCTGCCGATCTGGGCGACCCTGCGCGCCTACGGCCGCGAGGGCCACCGGGCGATGGTCGAGCGCCACCTCTCCCTCGCGCTGCGCCTGGGCCGGCGCATAGCCGAGTCCCCCGACCTGGAGCTGCTGGCCCCGGTCACCCTGTTCATCGTCTGCTTCCGCTACCACCCGGCGGGCGCGGACCCCGCCACCCTCGACGACCTCAACCGCCGCCTCGGCGAGGACCTGGTCGAGGACGCCCGCGTCTACGTCGGCACCACCGTCTACCGGGGCGTCGTGGCCCTCCGCCCGGCGATCGTGAACTGGCGCACCACCGAGGACGACATCGACCTCCTGGTCTCCGTAATCCGCGAACTGGCCCCCCGCCCCCACCCCTGACCCCCGCGAGTCATGCGCTCGCGACCCGCGAGTCATGCGCTCATGACCCATGAGTCCGACATTCGCGCTCGACCCGCGCGTCACGAATGCATGACACACCGGGCGCGAGCGTCTGACTCGCGGGTCATGAGGGCATGACTCGCGGGGTATTTAGGCTTTGGGGGTGCGCAACGCGATCACGGACGTGCCCGGGGTGCTGGTGGGGCACGCCACGCGGATCGGCGGCGGTGCGCTGACCGGCACCACGGTGGTGGCGTTCCCGCACGGGGCGCTGGTCGCGGTGGACGTGCGCGGTGGCGCGCCGGCCACGCGGGACACCGCCGCGCTCGACCCGCGGTACGGCGGGCGCGAGGTGCGCGGGATCGTGCTGACCGGCGGCAGCGCCTACGGGTTGGCCGCGGCCGACGGCGCGGCGGACGTGCTGGGCGGGTTCGTACCTGCCGCCGCGCTGTTCGACCTGGGCCGGGGCGGGGACTTCGCCGCACGGCCGGGTGCCGCCGAGGGCGCGGAGGCCGCGCGCGACGCCGGGGTGCTGGTGCCGCAGGGCAACGTCGGCGCCGGCACGGGCGCGCTCAACGCCACGTTGAAGGGCGGCCTGGGCACCGCCTCGACGGACCTGGGCGACGGGGTCGTGGTGGGCGCGGTCGCGGCGTTGAACGCGGTCGGCCCGTCGGTGGACGTCACCACCGGCCTGCCGTTCGCGCACGCCCTCGGCCTGCCCGGCGAGTTCCCCGCGTTCCGCGACGACGACCCGGCCGCCGCCGCACGCCTCCACGGCCCCGCCGCGCCGTTCGACGCCGACCCGTCCAGCGCCCCACCGTTCAGCGCCGACCCGTTCAACGCACCACCGTTCAACACGGTGATCGGCGTGGTGGCCACCAACGCCCGCCTCCCGCACCCCTACGCGCAGGCCGCCGCGGCGCAGGACGGCCTGGCGCTGGCGGTGCGGCCCGCGCACGGCATGACCGACGGCGACACCGTCTTCGCCGCCCGCACCGGCGACCGCGACGCCGACCCCGACCGGGTGCTCGACGCCGCGCGCGCCACGTTCGCCCGCGCGCTCGTGCACGCCCTGCTGAGCGCCGAGTCCGTCACCACCGAGTGGCACGCGCTCCCGGCCTACCGGGAGCTGTACCCGCACACCACCGCCGCCTACCGGGGGAACTGAGATGCACGCGATGCAGTACGAGATCACCATGCCCGCCGACTACGACATGGGTGTCATCCGCCACCGGGTCGCCACCCGGGGCTCGGCGCTGGACACCTTCCCCGGCCTGGGGCTGAAGGCGTACTGCGTGCGCGAGCGCGGCGTGGACGGCTCGCCGGTCAACCAGTACGCCCCGTTCTACCTGTGGCGCACCACCGAGGGCATGAACAGCTTCCTGTGGGGTCCGGGCTTCAAGGGCATCCGCGACGACTTCGGCCGCCCCGTCGTGCGCAACTGGGTGGGCCTCGGGTTCGACCGCGGCCCGGCGGACGGCGTCGCGCACCTCACCCGCCGCACCGTCGACGTGCCGCCGGACACCACCCCGAACGACCTCGTCGACGAGGCGCTGGCGGAGTCGGCGAAGCTCGCCGAGCACCCCGGCGTGTACGCGAGCGCCGTGGCGATCAACCCCGACCGGTGGGAGCTGATGCACGCCACCCTGTGGCAGGACGCCCCCGAGGCGGAGGGCACGCGCTACCGCGTGCTCCACCTGTCCCGGCCGGAGGTCGACGGGCTCAGCGCGGGCCGCCACTGGTAGGTCGCGGCAGGCGGGCGCGCTCGGCGAACGGCACGGACACGTAGCCGACGAGGTCGAGCACCCCGCCGCTGCTGCGGTCCAGCTCCCGCGCCAGGCGCAGCACGTCGCGCTCCACCCGGCCCATCAGCCACGCCAGGAGCACGACGACGACGTCGGAGAGCAGCCCCACCTGGAACGGCATGTCCTCGCGCCGCCCGGCGGTGACGGCGCTGGCGAAGTCGGTCATGCCGCGCTCGGTCAGCTCGAACGGCCCGGTCTCGATGGCCCGCTTCATCGAGTCGACGACCAGCGGCACCAGCGACGCCCACACCTCGCGCGGGGCGACCTCGCAGATCAGGCCGCCGCACAGCGCGGTCGTCCACAGCGCCTCGGGGTCGCCCGCCCGCACCGCGCCCACGGCCAGGTGGGGCAGCAGTTCGGCGCCGCGCTCCCACGCCCCGGTCGCCACGAGCTTCTCCACGGCGTGCCGGTAGTGCTCCAGCGCCTTGGCGTGCTCGCCGCGCGCGGCGAACAGCCCGCCGAGGTCGTCGTGGAAGGTGGCCACCTCGGCGGCGGCGCCGAGCTGCTCGGCCCGCGCCAGGCCCACGGAGGCGTAGTGCCGCGCGGTCTCCAGCTCGCCCCGGTCGCGGTGGCAGCCGCCCAGCAGCCGCAGCGCCACCAGCTCCTGCCGGCCGTCGCGCTCGGCGCGGAACAGCTCCAGGGCCAGCGCGCCGGCCTCGACGGCGGCGTCCGGTGCCCCGGCGGCGCGGTGCCGCGCGCACTCGTCGAGCTTGAACGCGGCCTGCCGCGCCCGGTCGCCCAGCTCCGCGGCGAGGTCGTGCCCCTCCGCGGCGTAGCGCAGACCGGTGTCGGGGTCCTCCCCCCCGATCCCGGTGAGCACGGTGATCGACTCCAACCGGCCGGCCAGGTCCCCGTGCACGCGGTGCTCGTCGTACGCGGTCACCGCAGCCTGCCTCGCCTCGTCGGTCCTGCCCTCGTGCATCAGCAGCCTCGCCATCCTCAGCAGGACGTCCGCCCGGTCGCGGCACGCGTCGCCCAGCCCAACACAGCGTTCGAAGTCGTCGAGCGCCGCCCCGTGTTCCCCGCGCGCTTCGGCGCGGGACCCGGTGATCGTCCACCGGGTGGCCCAGCGGGCCTCGACCTCCTCCTCGGGCAGGTCGAGGGTGGGCAGCACGGCGTCGAGGCGCGCCAGCAGCGCCTCGGCCCGTGCGTCGTCCGGCTCCAGCGCCAGCTCGGCGAGCAGCGCGTCGGCGTAGGACGGGGTGTCGGTGGCGCCGCCGGCCTCGGCGGTCCGGCGCAGCGCGGCGATCTCGCGGTGCAGCACGCGCGCCAGCGGTTCGGGCAGGTCGCGGTCGTGCGCGAGGGCGGCGAGCAGCTCGCAGCCGGTGAGGGCGGCCTCGGCGTCGGTGGTGGACCGGTCCCGCCACTCGTCGAGCCGCCCGTTGACGGTGCCCGCGTACAGGTAGGAGCGCTCGATGCCGCCGGGGGTGCCGGTGTTGACGATGGCGTGCGCGGCGGGCGACTCCTCGGCGGTGAGCCGCCGCACCGCGGTGTGCGCGAAGCCGGCAGCCAGGCCGGCCGGGATGGTCCACAGGGTGCCGATGTAGCCGCGCGCGCCGGCGCGGACGAACTCGCGGGCCAGCGCGGTCCAGGGCCGGCACGAGTTGTTGAACACGATCGGGCGGTGCCGCAGGTCCAGCGGGACGTCCTGCTCGGGCAGCTCCCGCCCGCCCAGCACGATCACGTCGTCGGCGTCGTGGCTGTTGAGGAACACCAGCTCGACGGGCAGCCGCTCGACCAGGGTGCGCAGCAGGTCGAGCGGGGCGTCCTCGCCGGGCAGCACGATCGGGTGGGTGTGGTGGCCGAGGGAGGCGGTGGTGGCGGGCAGTTCGGTGAACGCGCCGGGGTCGACCACGACGCTGAACGCGGCGGGTTCGCGCGCCACGCCCGCCCGGTGCAGCTCGGTGAGCACGACCAGCGTCGGGTCGGCGACGACGTGCCCGACGGGCTTGCGCGCCCAGTTCACGTCGGCGGTGCGCACGAACGGGTAGGGCAGGCCGGTGGTGAACGCGGTCAGCCGCCGCTCCCCCACCGCCTCGACGGCCTCCTCGGGCACCTGCGCGGTGACGACGGCCTCGACCGCCGCGTACGGGTCGTGCCCGCCGGTGGACAGGTAGCGCCACAGGGCCTCGACGAACCCGATGCCCTTGACGGCGTCGCCGATGGCCCCGGCGGCGGCGGTGACCCGTTCCTGCTCCTCGGCGACGACGCGGTGCACGGCGTCCAGGTCGGGCGCGGGCACGACGACCAGCCGCGCGCCGCGGTGCCGCGCGTAGAGGGCGGCGACGAGGTCGGCGGCGGTGCCGGTGCGCTCGACGAGGACGGCCTCGTCGCCGTCGGGCTCGTCCGGCGGGAGCAGGGGCGGTGCGTCGTCGTCGACCCGCAGGGCGGCGCCGGCGCGCAGGGCGGTGACCAGGGCGGTGACGGGGTCGGCGTCGGGCGGGACGTCGAGCGTGCGCCCGGGTTCGCCGCCGCGCAGCAGCTCCCACGCCTTCGCGGTGAGCCCGACCGGGTCATCGCACGGCAGGTGCAGGCGCTCGGGCAGGTCGGGCAGCACCGCCGGGTCGGGTTCGTCGAGGAACACGGCGCGCCGCACGCCCGTGGCCGCGAGCAGGCCGGCGACCAGCGCGTCGTGGCGGTGCGCCGACCCGCCGGGCGCGGGGGTGAGCAGGGGCGTGAACCGGTCGGCGGGCAGGCAGGACAGCACGACGGCGGCCTCGCGCGCCTGGTCGGCCCGGCACACCACGACGGTGTCGCCGACGTCGAACACGGGGTCGCTGGTCACGGTGAGGGTCAGCTCGGAGCACCCGGCGGGCAGCTCGGCGGTCACGCCGCCGTCGTGCGCGGCGCACGGCGCGGTCCCGGAGACCCGCAGCGTCACCGAGCCGGGCAGGGTGAACTCGACGCCGTCGGGGCGCTGGGCGGCGGGCGCGTCGACGGCGAGCCGCCAGCGGGCGGGTGCGGGCAGGTCGAACACCTGCCGCAACACGGCGCGCACGTGCCCGTCGCGGGTCTCGTCGACCACCAGGTCGCGCGCGCCGGCCTCGGCGGTGAGGTGCTCGACGGCGTCCACCGGCGGTTTGCGGTGCACGTCGAGCAGGACCGCGCGCAGCATCCCCGCCTCGAAGCGGAAGCGGATTCCGTGCGGGGCACCGAGGTCCACTGGTTCACGCCCCTCGCGATGACCGGTGACCTGGGTGGTGGTGACCGGGGTTGGTGGTGACGGCAGGAAACTACGCCACCGGGGCGCCGAGTCGTAGCCGATCAGGCGCGTACGTCCCGTTGTTGCACACCCGCAACGGGACGTCGGGTCCGCGTGGCGGGCGGCCGGTGCGACCGGCGGTGCGCCCCGGCGGCCCGCACCTGGTCGCGGCCGAGGCGCTTGGCCTCGTAGAGGGCCCGGTCGGCGGCGGCCAGCAGCCCCTCCAGGGTGTCCTCGGCGACCTCCGGCCACACCGCGGTGCCGATGCTGACGGTGAGGCCGCCCACGGTGCCGCCCGCGCCGTCGTCCACGAGGACCCGGTGGACCTCGGCGCGCACCCGTTCGGCGATGGCCCACGCCTCGTCGGGGCGCACGTCCGGCAGCAGCACGGCGAACTCCTCGCCGCCGAAGCGGCCCACGGAGTCGCCCCGGCGCACGGCGCTCTCCAGGGCCGCGGCTATCCGGCGCAGCACGAGGTCGCCGGTCTGGTGGCCGTGGGTGTCGTTGACGTCCTTGAAGTGGTCGACGTCGATCATGAACAGGCCGACCGCCGCGCCGGGCGGCTGCTGACGGGCGCGCTGGAGCTCCAGGCGGGCCTGGAGGTGCCACGCCTCGGCGTTGAGCAGGCCGGTCTTGGTGTCGGTGCGGGCGGCCAGCTCCAGCTGGTGGATCAGCACGGTGCGGTGCAGGGCGACCGCGGCGACGACCATGGGCAGCGCGAACAGCGGCGACCAGGCGACGGCGAGCGCGACGAACCCGCCCAGGGCCAGCTGGCCGGCCTCCAGCAGGTTGTCCGCGGCGCTGCCCACCGAGTCCTTCACCGAGCGGGGCCGCACGGTCAGCAGGATCACCGCCGCCACCAGGACGGTGTTGACGAGCCACTGGGCGGCGCCCGCGCCGACGAGGCCGACGAGGTCCAGCGCGCTGCCGGGGTCGCCCGCCCGGAGGTGCCCGCGCAGCCCGGTGAGGCCGGCGACGGCGCTCGCGGCGAGCGTGGCCAGCACCATCATCGAGGTGGTGAACACGCACCGGTGCGGCGGTCGGGAGGCGTCCCAGCGGCCGACGACCCACCAGCGGTGCAGGTAGATCAGCACGGTGTGGGCCACGGCGAGCAGGGGCGGCAGCACGAGGGCGCCGGCCACGATCCAGATGCTGCACAGGTCGACGTGCGGCAGGTGGCTGTGGTCGCGGCGGACGCGCTCGATCCAGCGCGAGCAGTGCAGGTGCAGCGCCGCGCAGCCGGCCAGGACGGCGAACGGGGTCCACGAGCCGGCGGGGACGGGCCACGCGGTGGTCGCGGCGACGGCGGCCACCGCCAGCAGTTCCACCGACAGCACGTACGCCAGGGCGCGTCCGGGCAGGGACCATAGCTTCCAGCGTCGATCGCCCGACGACGCCGAACGCGCTCTGCCCATGGTGCCTCACGACCGTCTACCCCGGACCGCCGAAGTGCCCGGACGGACCGTCACAGTAATGGTGACCTGGGCCGATGTCAGCCGCTACCGGGGTGACCCGGAGCACGGGAGGTGATCGCGGTGCGCGACAAGATCTGGTGAAAGCGTTGTCCGCAGATCCGTTCGAGACGGCCGGCGACGCCGCCGCGCACGACGAGACCGAGGGGAGGTGCGCCGCCATGCGCGACAAGATCTGGTGATGCCCGGCAGCGGCCGCAACGATCCGGTACCGACCCGGAGACGGGGGCGCGGGCCGCGGCGCGGGCCGTCACCGCTCCGCGGCCGGCGCGGACACGTCCACGCCGACCAGCCACAACGCGCCCGCCGCCGCCCCGATCCCGCTGAGCACGAGCGTCGCGGGCAGCCCGACGAGGTGGCCGAGCAGCCCGCCGACGAGGGCACCGGCGGGCGCCGTGCCCCACACGGCGGTGCGGATGGTGGCGTTGACCCGCCCGTGCAGCGCGGCGGGCGTGCGCTCGTGGCGCACCGGCACCTGGTGGACGTTGTAGACCTGGAGCGCGAACCACATCAGGGCCACCGCGCCGATCACGAACTGGTCCACCGGCACCAGCGCCTGCCCGCCACCCGCCGCCACGACGGCGACGGCCATCGTCCGGCGGCGGCCCCACCGCCGGCCCAGGCGCGCGGCGAGCAGCGCGCCGAACAGCCCGCCGACCGCGCCGACCGACAGCGTCGCGCCGATCGCGGCGGGTCCCCTGTCCCGGGCCAGGTGCAGCACGACGACGGCGGTGAAGGCGTTGAACCAGAACACGTGCGTGGCGCTGCACAGCGTGACGCGGCGCAGCGCGCGGTCGCCGAACACGGCGGTGACGCCGGCCGCGACCTGCCGGCGCAGCCCGCGTTCGGCGGCACCGGGCCGTTCCTCGACCCGCAGCACCGCGACGGCGACCGCGACCACCAGGAAGCTCAGCGAGTCGACCAGCACCGCGCCCGCCGCGGTGAGCACCCCGGCCAGCCACCCGCCCAGCGCGGGCCCCACGACCTGCCCGGTGGCCTGACCGACCTCCACCGCCCCCTGGGCGCGCGTCAACTGCCCGCGCGGCACCACGGACGGCACCAGGGCCACCCCGGCGACGTCGCCGAACACCGCCAGCGTCCCGGCCCCGAACGCCACCGCGGCCACCAGCGGCACCGACAGCACCCCGGCCAGCGCCGCCCCCGGCACCACCGCCAGCACGACGGCCTGCCCCACCGAGCACCACACCACCACCGCCCGCCGCCGCACCCGGTCCACCCACACCCCGGCGGGCAGCCCGAACACCACCTGCGGCACCCGCCCGCAGGCGGCGACGACGCCCATCTCCCACGGCCCGGCGCCCAGCCCGAGCACGGCGACCAGCGGCACGGCGACCGCGCTCACCTGCGTCCCGACCAGCGACACCGACTGCCCGAGCCACAGCAGCAGGAACCCGCGGTTGCGCCGCAGGGGAGGCACCTCCGCCGGGTGCGGCACCGCTCAGCCGACCGCCGCGGCGGACACGCGGGACCACGCGGCGGTCGCGGCGAGGGCCAGGGCGGCGCCCGCGAGGCCCGCCAGGCCGACGGCGGACGCGACGGAGCCGGTGGCGGTGGCCAGCAGGCCGCCCGCGGCCACGCCGAGGCCCTGGGTGGCGACCAGGCCGCTGCGGGCGAAGCCGAGGGCCTGGCCGCGCTGGTCGTCGGGCACCAGGCGGACGAACGTGGCGCCCGCCGTGACCTGGTAGGCGCTGAACACGCCGCTCAGCGCCAGCAGCGCCAGCGCCGCCACGAGGCCGGGCGCGAAGAGGTAGCCCACCAGCGGCACGGCGGTGGCCACCGCGAGCAGGCCGAGCAGCCGCACGCGCCGCGCCGCGGGCAGCAGCCGCAGCAGCACGGTGCCCAGCACCATCCCGGCGGGGTCGGCGGCCAGC
Organism: Saccharothrix sabaoui; assembly: GCF_051756985.1. NCBI lineage: Bacteria > Bacillati > Actinomycetota > Actinomycetes > Pseudonocardiales > Pseudonocardiaceae > Saccharothrix > Saccharothrix sabaoui. The sequence goes on along the minus strand of NZ_JBPKJK010000017.1, from coordinate 74,632 downwards.
AGCAGCCCCACCCCGGCCGCGCCCGCGCCGACCTCGGCGGAGAACGGCACGGCCAGCCCCTCGGGCACCACGGTGAACAGCGCCAGCCAGCCGATCGCGACCAGCAGCCGCAGCCGCCGGTCGCGCCACACCAGCAGCGCGCCCGCGCGGACCTGGAGGTGCGGCGCGGGCACGGACCCCGGCGCGGGCCGGGCGGCCAGGCCGAAGCGCAGCACCAGCGCCGACAGGGCGAACGTGGCGGCGTCGGCGAGCAGCGCGCCCGACGTGCCCAGCCACGCCACGGCCAGGCCGCCGACGACGAACCCGAGCAGCAGGCCCGCCTGGTGAGTGATCAGGTGCACCGACTGCCCGGCCTCGTAGTGCTCGCCCAGCACGGTCGGCAGCAGCGCGCCCTGCGCGGCGGCGAACGGCGGCTCGGCCAGCTGGGCGGCCACCAGCAGCGCCGCGACCAGCGGCAACGGCACGCCGGGGATCGCCATGAGGGCCAGCAGCGCGGCGCGCACCACGTCGGCCACGACCATCACGGTGCGGCGCGGGAACCGGTCGGCCAGCCCGGTGAGCAGCACGCCCGACACGAACGCCGGCAGCATGGTCAACGCGTAGGTCAGGGCCGTCCACGCGGCCGAGCCGGTGCGCTGGAACACCAGCACCGACAACGCGACCCGGGCGAGCTGGTCGCCGACCGCGGACAGCGCCGCCGCCGACCACAGCACCCGGAACTCCGGCGTCGCGAACGCCGCGCGCACCCCCGTCAACGCACACACCCCCCACGGGTCCGATGAGTTTTCCGGCGAGGTCCCGTCTCAACGTTCGTCCGGCGTGCGACCGGCACGCCACCGTACAAGTCCGGAGGGTCACCATGGACGCGGTACCGGGGATCACGGTCGACTTCACCCGTGAGGTCGAGCGCTACCGCCACGAGCTGCGCGTGCACTGCTACCGGCTGCTCGGCTCGTTCGACGAGGCCGAGGACCTGGTGCAGGAGGCGTTCCTCAAGGCGTGGCGGTCGCGGGACGCGTTCCGGGGCGAGTCGTCGTTCCGGGCGTGGCTGTACCGGATCGCCACCAACGCGTGCCTGGACGCGATCTCGCGCCGCCCGGCGCCCGGCACGACGGAGGCGATGCCGGCGGCGGACGTGCCGTGGCTCCAGCCGTTCCCGGACGCGCTGCTCGACCAGGCGGGGCCGGACGCGGAGGTGGTGGCGCGGGAGACGATCGAGCTGGCGTTCCTGGCCGCGGTGCAGCACCTGCCGGCGAAGCAGCGGGCGGTGCTGGTGCTGCGCGACGTGCTGGGCTGGCGGGCGAGCGAGGCGGCGGCGCTGCTGGACGACACCGTGCCCGCGGTGAACAGCGCGCTGCAACGGGCCAGGGCGACGATGCGCCGGCACCTGCCGCAGCGGCGCGCGGACTGGTCGGGCGAGCCGTCGGCGCGGGAGCGGGAGGTGGTGCGCCGGTTCGTCGAGGCCACCGAGCGCGGCGACATGGAGCTGCTGGCCTCGACGCTGCGCGAGGACGCGACGTGGACCATGCCGCCGCAGCCGGAGTGGCACCGGGGGCGGGACGTGCTGATCGGCATCTGGGCGCCGGCCATGGTGGGCCCGGGGTCGTTCGGCGAGTGGCGGGTCCTGGAGACGCGCGCCAACCGGCAACCCGCGCTGGCGAACTACGTGCGCAAGGCCGGCGGGGAGGTGTTCGAGCCGGCGGCGCTGGACGTGCTGCTGGTGCGCGACGGCGCGGTCGAGCAGGTCGTGACGTTCGGACCGGACCGCTTCCCGCTGTTCGGCCTGCCCGCGTCGCTGTGATGTTCGACGTCCGCGTGGTCGTGGTGGCGGGCGAGCGCCGCTACGACCCGGCCGAGTGGCGCGGCGCGCTCGTGGTGGTCCTCGACGGGGTGCTGGACGTCGACGGCGAGCTGTTCGGACCGGGCGCGGTGCTCGCGCTGACCGGGCTGCGCGCGGGGGTGCTGCGGCAGCACGGCGGGCGGCCCGCCGTGCTGTCCGCCACCACCAGGTCAGCTCCCCGTCAGGACGTGCCGGGCGTGGGCGACGAGTTCGGGGGACGCCGTCTCGGGCGACCCGGAGTCGTAGGGCGGCCGGGGGTCGTACTCGATGACGAGCTGGGTGAACTCGGCCCGCTCGTCGCCCCAGATCAGCCCGGTGAGGGTGAGGGCCATGTCGATGCCGGCGGACACCCCGGCGGCCGTGACGACGGACCCGTCGACCACCACGCGGTCGGTGCTGACGACCGCGCCGAGCTTCGCCAGCTCGTCGCGCAGCGCCCAGTGCGTGGTGGCAGGCCGGCCGTCGAGGATGCCCGCCTGCGCCAGCAGCGTCGACCCCGAGCACACCGACGTCGTCCACGTCGCCGTCGGGTGCACCTTCCGCAGCCACGCGGCGACCACGCCGTCGGCCAGCACCCGCGCCCAGCCGCCCCCGCCGGGCACCACGACCAGGTCGGCCCGGTCCAGCGCGTCGAACGTCGTCGTCGGCACGACCGTCAGGCCCGAGTCGGCGCGCACCGGGTCGAGCGTCTCGGCCACGAAGTGCGCGGTCACGCCCGGTTGCGCGGCCAGCACCTCGTACGGGCCGACCAGGTCCAACGACGTCATGTCCGGGTAGAGCACGAGAGCGAGTTCCACCGCTTCCCCCTGTTCCTAAGCCGCACCGGTGGTGCGGAACCTGTCCCGGTAGCCGCCCGGCGTCACGCCGAGCACCCGCTGGAAGGCCCGGCGCAACGTCTCCGCCGAACCGAAACCGCACCTGCGGGCGACGACGTCCAGCCCCTCGTCGCCCGACTCCAGCACCCCGGCCGCCGCCTCGACCCGCGCCCGCTCCACGTACCGGGCGGGCGGGACGCCGACGCGGTGCGGGAACACCCGCGCGAGGTGCCGGGGGCTCATCGCCGCGCGCCGCGCCATCGACTCGACGGTCCAGGGCGCGGCCGGGTCGTCGGCGATGGCGTCGAGCAGGTCCCGCAGCCCCCGCTCGCGCACCGGCGGCACCCGGGCGCGGACGCTGAACTGCGACTGGCCGCCGGGGCGCTGGAGGAACACCACCATCCAGCGCGCGACCAGCCGGGCGAGCGGCGCGCCGTGGTCCTGCTCGACGAGCGCCAGCGCCAGGTCGATGCCCGCGGTGACCCCGGCGGAGGTGGCCAGCGCGCCGTCGCGCACGAAGATCGCGTCCGGCACCACCCGCACCGACGGGTTCTCGGCGGCCAGCCGGTCGCAGAACGCCCAGTGCGTGGTGGCCCGCGCCCCGTCCAGCAGACCGGCGCCGGCCAGCACGAACGCGCCCGTGCAGACGCTGCCGACCCGGCGCGCCCCGGCCGCCACCCGCCGCAGGTGGCCGCGCAGCTCGGGGTCGGCCGCGGCGTCCTCGAACCCCGTGCCGCCGACCACCAGCACCGTGTCGACGCCCGCCCCGACGTCCCGCAGGTCCTCCGCCTCCATCCGCAGGCCCCCGCTGACGCCGAACCCGCCGCCCACCGCCGCCAGCCGCACCCGGTAGCCGCCGCACACCCTGCCCGCGCCGTCGAACACGTCGACCGGCCCGGCGATGTCGGTCAGCACCGCGCCCTCGTAGCCGACGACCAGCACCTCTCGTTCCACAGCACCACCCTCCCGACCCGCGCCGCCGGCGGCAACGACACGTGACCCTCGATTCCCGCCGCGCTACCGTCGGCCGGTGCTGAGGATCGAGATCGACGGCGGCCCCGCGACCGCGGAGCAGCTCGCGGCCGGCCTGCTGGGCAACTACGGCCACTTCACCGCGATGCAGGTCCGCGACCGCCGCACCAGGGGCCTGGACCTGCACCTGCGCCGCCTCGACGCGGCCAACCGCGAGCTGTACGGGACGGGCCTGGACGGCGAGCGGGTGCGCGGCCTCGTCTCGCGGGCGCTGGGCGACGACGTGCGCGACGCCGCCGTGCGGGTCGTGGTGTTCGGCGTGGGCGCGCCGCGGGTCCTGGTCGCCGTGCGACCGCCGTCCACGCCCCCGGCCGGCCCGCGGCGGCTGCTGCCCGTCGACTACACCCGGCCGCTGCCGCACGTGAAGCACCTCGGCGGGTTCGGCCAGCTCCACCACGGCAACGTCGCCGAACGCGCCGGGTACGACGACGCCCTGCTCACCACGCGCGACGGCGTCGTCGTCGAGGGCGCCATCGCCAACATCGCGTTCCTCGACGCCGACGGCGGCACCGCCTGGGCGCAGGCCGACTGGCTGCACGGCATCACCATGCAGCTGCTCGAACGCGTCCTGCCCTCGCGCCGCGAGGTCGTGCGGCTGGCCGACGTGCCCCGCTACCGGGGCGCGTTCCTGACCAACTCCATCGGCGTGGTCGCCGTGTCGGCGATCGGCGACACCGAGCTGGCCGTGGACGAGGCCGCGATGACCCGCGTCCGGGCCGCCTACGACGCCGTGCCCGCCGACCCGTTCGACTAGGCGACGCCCCCGCCCGGCGGTGCCCGCCTAGACCGCGGGCGGCCGGTCCTCGTACGGGGTGGAGAGCACCACGGTCGTGCGGGTGGAGACGTTCGCGGCCTCCCGGACCTGCCGCAGCAGCTCCTCCAGGGCCTTCGGCGACGCCACCCGCACCCGCAGCACGTAGGAGGCGTCGCCCGCCACCGAGTAGCACGCCTCGATCTGCGGCAGGTGCTCCACGCGCTTGGGGTAGTCGTCCGGGGCCGCCGGGTCGATCGGGGTGAGCGAGATGAACGCCGTCAGCGGCAGCCCCACCTCGTCGCCGTCCAACCGCGCCGCGTACCCGCGCACCACGCCCCGCTGCTCCAGCCGCCGCACCCGCTGGTGCACGGCCGACACGCTCAGCCCCACCCGCTCGGCGAGGTCGGTGAAGCTGCACCGGCCGTCCGCGGCCAGCTCGCGCAGGATCGCCCGGTCGATCGGCTCCAGGTTCGTCACGCCGGCAGCACCACCAGCTCGTGCGGGCGGGTGTTGACGCTCTCCGCGCCGTCCTCGGTGACGACCACGATGTCCTCGATCCGCGCGCCCCACCGGCCCGGCAGGTAGATGCCCGGTTCGACGCTGAACGCCATGCCCGGCTCCAGCGGCAGGTCGTTGCCGCCCACCACGTACGGCTCCTCGTGCACGTCCAACCCGATGCCGTGCCCGGTGCGGTGCACGAAGTACTCGCCGAAGCCGGCGTCCGCGATGACCTCGCGCGCCGCCGCGTCGACCGCCTCGCACGCCACGCCCGGCCGCACCGCGTCCACGGCCGCCGCCTGCGCGGCCTGGAGCACCGCGTAGGTGCGCGACACGTCGTCGTGGCGCGGCTCGCCCAGCACGTAGGTGCGGGTGGAGTCGGAGCAGTAGCCCTCCGCCACCGGTCCGCCGATGTCGACCACGACCACGTCCCCGGCCTCGATCACCCGGTCGGACAGGTCGTGGTGCGGCGAGGCGCCGTTCGGGCCCGAGCCGACGATGACGAACTCCGCCACCGCGTGCCCCTCGGCCACGATCGCCTCGGCGATGTCCGCGCCCACCTCGCGCTCGGTGCGGCCCGCCCGCAGCCACTCCGCCATCCGCGCGTGCACCCGGTCGATCGCCGCGCCCGCCTTGCGCAGCGCGGCCACCTCGGTGGCGTCCTTGCGCATCCGCAGCTCCCGCAGGACCGGCCCGGCCAGCACCTGCTCGCCGCCGAGGACGTCGCGCAGCCGCAGCGCGTGCAGGGCGGGCGTCATGTCCGACACGGCGTGCCGGCCGCCCGCGAGCGCCCGGGCGACCAGCGCGTACGGGTCCTCCCCGTCCACCCAGGTCGCGACCTCGACGCCGAGGGCGTCCGTCGGCACGCCCGCGTAGCCGGGGTGCTCCAGCTTCGGCACCACCAGCAGCGGCGTGCCGCCGACCGGCACCACGAGGCACGTCAACCGCTCGAACGACGACCCGCCCGCGCCGATGAGGTAGCGCAGGTCCGAGCCGGGCGTGACGAGCAGCCCGTCCAGGCCGGCGGTGGAGGCCGCGGCGGTGGCCCGGTCGAGTCGCGCGCGCAACGCGTCCACGTCGACGGGCCCAACTTGGGTCGACATGCGGGTGAGCCTAGTCGCGGTGGGCCGGGCGGGCCTCACCCCGACCGGCGGGTGTCGCGCGTCCCGGAACACGACCCGACCCCGGCGCTCCCGCGGGCGGCCCCCGCCCGACCCGACCTGTCGGTGCCCTCTGGCAAGCTCTGCGGCGTGAGCACCCCGCTGGTCCTGATGGACGCCGCGAGCCTGTACTTCCGGGCGTTCTACGCGCTGCCCGAGTCGATGACCGCCCCGGACGGCACCCCGGTGAACGCGGTGCGCGGGTTCGTCGACACCATCGCCAAGGTCGTCACCGACCGGAAGGCGAGCCGCCTGGTCGCGTGCCTGGACGCCGACTGGCGGCCGGAGTTCCGCGTCGCCGCCCTGCCGTCGTACAAGGCCCACCGCGTCGCCGAGGGCGGCGCGGACGGCGAGGAGGACGTGCCGGACACCCTCACCCCGCAGGTCCCGATCATCCTCGACGTGCTCGACGCGGTCGGCATCGCCACCGCCGAGGCCGCCGGCTACGAGGCCGACGACGTGATCGGCACCCTCGCCGCCCGGGAGACCGCCGACCCGGTCGAGGTGATCACCGGCGACCGCGACCTGTTCCAGGTCGTGCGCGACACCCCCACCCCCGTGCGCGTGCTCTACCTCGGCCGCGGCTGGGCGAAGGCCGAGCTCCTCGGCCCGGAGGAGCTGGCCGCCAAGTACGCCCTGCCCGTCCACGACGCCGGCGCCGCGTACGCCGGGATGGCCGTGCTGCGCGGCGACCCGTCCGACGGCCTGCCGGGCGTCGCGGGCATCGGCGAGAAGACCGCCGCGAAGCTCATCAGCGAGTTCGGCTCCCTGCGCGCCGTCCTGGACGCCGTCCACGACGGCCGGGACCGCAAGCTCACCACCCGCGCCCGCACCGCCCTGCTCAACGCCCAGGACTACCTCGCGGTCGCGCCGACCGTCGTCGACGTGGCCACCGACGCGCCCGTCACCGTCGACCGCGACGACGCCGTGCCCGCCGCGCCCGTCGACCCCGAACGCGTGGCGGAGCTGACGAAGCGCTGGGGCCTGGGCAGCTCCCTGCCGCGCCTGCTGACCGCCCTGGAACGCCGCTGAACGGCGCCCGCCGGCCCACCGGGCTCAGAGGCCCACCGGGCTCAGAGGCCCACCGGGCTCAGAAGTACGTCCCGCTCCACGGCACCTCGTCCACCCCGAACACCGCGTCCGCCCGGACCGCCGCCCCCGGCGTCCCCACGACCAGGCGACGGGTGCCGGCCAACGCCCGGAAGCTCACGTCACCCAGGTACACCGAGGCCAGCGCGTCCACGTCCAGCGTCACGTCGGCGGCCTCCCCCGTCCTGACCACGCCCTCCGCCGACACCCGGTACGACCCCGAGTTCTCCGGCAGGTACGCGTCGCGCACCCCCACCACGACCGGCGGCGCGTCGCGGTACGCGCGCGCCGCCAACGCGGCCGGCACGTCCAGCAGGCGCAACCAGCTCTCGTCCTCCAGGTCGACCACCCGGCACGCGCGCCGGTCGCCCAGCAGCCACTCCACCGGCTCGTCCACCGGCCGGCCGAACGCGACCACCTCGCGCACCAGGTCGACCCCCAGCACGAACAACCACAGGTCGGCCCACGCCTCCGCCGACCCCGCCCACAGGTCCAGCACGGAGAGCGAGGTCGGCTTCTCGTCCGACGCCTCGTGCACCCCGGGCGTCACCTTGTAGATCACGTACCCGTCGTCCACACCCCCGGACGACCGCACCGCGACCCGCAGGTTCTCCTCGTCCGCCGTGCGCCGCACGTTCAACGCCCACCACCCGGGCCACCGGGCGATCGTCCCCGCCCGCCGCGGCGACAACCCGGCGAACAGCTCCCGCGCGACCCGCTCCCCCTCCTCGGCCCCGACCAGCCGCACCCGCCCCGCGACCCGCGACCGGGGCGCGGCACGACGGCGGTCGACCTTCAGCAGCTTGTAGCGCGACGCCACCCCGTACCCGTAGCGCCCGTAGATCTCGGTCTCCGACGCCCGCAGGCTCGCCACCACGTCACCCGCCGACCGCAACGCCGACAACTGCGCCCGCTGGAGCGCGTTGAGCACCCCGCGCCGCGTCCAGTCCGCCCGCACACCCACCCGCGACACCGCCGCGTGCGGCACCACCGCGCCACCCGGCACGGCCATCGCGGACGGGAACGACTGCACCGTCCCGATCATCTCGCCCTCGGCGAACGCCCCCAGCGCCCGCCCCGCGTCGTACGACTCCCGCGCGAACTCCCACTGCTCGTCGGGCGCCGGCCCGTGGTGCAGCGTGCCCCGGAACAAGGTGTGCGCGGTCCGGTACTGCGAGTCGTCGAGGACCCGGACGTCGTGGTCTGTCACCCCCGCATGATCCCCCGAGATCGCAAGCCCCGCTAACGAGTTTCCCCCCGCAGACGACTGTGGCCACCCCCGGCGAGGAGGTGGCCACGAAGCGTCACGACGAGGCTCAGCCGGCGGGCTGACCCACCTCGTACTCACCGTCGTCGGTCTTCACCGTGATCTTCACCGTCTTGTCCTTGCCGCCGACCTTCACCGTGCACTCGAAGGTCGTGTTCGGCTTGACCTCGCGGTCCGCCGGGCAGGTCGCGCTCTCCACGTCGGAGATCTTGTAGTCGTCCTTGAGGATGCGCACCACACCCGACTGCACCGACGCGTTGTCGAACACCTTCTTCTTGAAGAAGCCCGGCGTCACGAACCCGGTGATGCCCACGGCCGCCACCACCAGCACGACCAGCGCCACCACGACCCACAGCACCGCGCCGTTCGACTTCTTCGGCGGCTGCTGACCGTACTGACCCGGCTGCCCGTAACCCGGCTGCCCGTACCCGGGCTGCCCGTACTGACCGGGCTGACCGTACTGGTCCGGCTGGCCGTACTGACCCGGCTGACCGGGCTGCCCCGGCTGCCCGTACCCGGGCTGACCCGGCTGCCCCTGCTGCGGCTGGCCGTACGGGTTGGACTGCGGGTTCGGGTCGTACCCACCCGGGAACTGCTGCGTGTACGGCTGCTGCTGGGGCTGCTGCCCCCACTGCTGCTGCTGCTGCTGCGACGGGTCCGGCTGCCCGTAGGGGTTGGGCTGCTGAGCGGGGAAACCACCCGACGGCGTGCCGGGGTACCCACCACCGTAGGGCTGCTGCTGCTGGCCCCACTGCTGCGGGTCGTTCCCTCCGGACGGTCCGTACGGACTGGTCATGCTCGGCCTCCGACGGTCGGTCTGGACAAAGTGTTCAAGGCTTGCGGGCGCGATCAAACCACAGGAGCGCAGGCGAGACCCACGCACCCCGCAAAGCTTTGTCAAACGGTGGCCATCGCCACCACCCCGCGACGCAGCGCGTCCACCGCCTTCCGGGCAGCCGCCCCCACCGGGTCACCACCGCCGACCACGTCGCGGATCTGGTCCAGGAAGTCGATCACCTGCCGGCACCAGCGCACGAAATCACCCGCGCCCAGCTCGTTGCCGTTCTCCTCCGCCGACGACAGCACCTTCTCCAACGACTCGCCGCGCGCCCACCGGTACACCGGCCACGCGAACCCCGGATCGGGCTGACGCGTCCGGTCCAACCGGTGACGCCGCTCGTCGTCCTCCAACTCCGCCCACAACCGCGCCGTCGCCATCAACGCGTCCGACACCTTCCCCGGCGGCAACCGCGTCTCCATCGGCCCGTCCCGACGCGCCTCGTACACCAGCGCCGACACCACCGCCGCCAGCTCCGCCGGCTCCAACCCCCGCCACACCCGGTGCCGCAGGCACTCCGCCGCCAACAGGTCCGACTCGCTGTAGAGCCGCGTCAACCGCATCCCGTGCTCGGTGACCTCCTCACCCGGCCCGCTCTCCTCCGCGTGCAGGTAACCCCGCTCGCGCAGCAACGCCCGGATGCGGTCGAACTCCCGCGCCAACGAGTGCGTCGTCGCCGCGACCTTGCGCTCCAACTGCTCCGTCTCCGCCAACAACCGGTGGTACCGCTCACCCCACCGGGCGTGGTCCTCGCGCTTCTCGCACCCGTGGCACGGGTGCGCGCGCAACGCACGGCGCAACGTCGCCAACTCCGCGTCGTCGTCCGCGTTCGAACGCCGCTTGCGCACCGCCGGCGCCACGATCCCCGTGCTCCGCAACGACGACGCCAGATCACGCCGCGACCTCGGCGACCGCGTGTCCACCTGCTTCGGCAGCTTCAGCCGACCCAGCACCTCCACCGGCACCGGGAAGTCCGCCGACGACAGCCGACCCGCCCACCGGTCCTCCGTCACCACGAACGGCCGCGCCTCGCCCAACGGCTCCAACCCCGGGTCGACCACCACCGCCAACCCCGACCGCCGCCCCGACGGCACCGCGATCACGTCACCCTTGCGCAACCGCTCCAGCGACGCCGCCGTCTCCGCCCGCTTCGTCGACGAGTTCTGCCGCGCCAGCGCCTTCTCCCGGTCCGCCACCCGCCGCCGCAGCGACGCGTACTCCGCGAAGTCGCCCAGGTGGCACGTCATCGCCTCCGCGTACCCGCCCAACGCCTCCCGGTTGCGCTCGATCCGCCGCGCCGACCCCACCACCGACCGGTCCGCCTGGAACTGCGCGAACGACTGCTCCAGCAGGTCCCGCGCCGACGCCGCGCCCAACTGGTGCACCAGGTTGACCGCCATGTTGTAACCCGGCCGGAACGACGAGCGCAGCGGGTACGTGCGCGTCGACGCCAGGCCCGCCACCGCCTTCGGGTCCACCCCCGGCTGCCACACCACGACCGCGTGGCCCTCCACGTCGATGCCCCGCCGCCCCGCACGGCCCGTGAGCTGCGTGTACTCACCGGGCGTCAGGTCGACGTGCGCCTCGCCGTTGTACTTGACCAGCTTCTCCAGCACGACCGTCCGCGCCGGCATGTTGATGCCCAGCGCCAGCGTCTCGGTCGCGAACACCACCTTCACCAGACCGCGGACGAACAGCTCCTCCACCGTCTCCTTGAACGCCGGCAGCAGCCCCGCGTGGTGGCTCGCGATGCCCCGCTCCAGCGCCTCCCGCCACTCCCAGTACCCCAGCACCATCAGGTCGCCCTGCGGCAGGTCCTTCGTCTTCTCCTCGATGATGTCGCGGATCAGCTCCACCTCGTCGGCCGAGTTCAACCGCAGACCGGAGCGCACGCACTGCTGCACCGCCGCGTCGCAGCCCGCCCGGCTGAACACGAAGTCGATCGCCGGCAGCAGCCCCGCGCCGTCCAACCGCTGCACGATGTCCACCCGCGACGGCGGCTTGAACCCCGTCGACCTCGGCCGACCGCTCCGCTCCTTGTTGCCGCGCCCCCGGCTCCACGGCACGTGGTAGCGCTGGAGGTCCTCGGTGTGCCGCAGCAGCTGCGGGTTGATCCGGTTGTGCCCGTCCGGGCCGTCGCCCGCGAACAGGTCCAGCATCCGGCCACCGGCCATCATGTGCTGCCACAGCGGCACCGGCCGGTGCTCGTCGACCACGACCGTCGTGTCACCGCGCACCTCGACCAGCCACTCGCCGAACTCCTCGGCGTTGCTGACCGTCGCCGACAGGCCCACCAGGCGCACCGACTCGGGCAGGTGCAGGATGACCTCCTCCCACACCGGGCCGCGGAACCGGTCGGCCAGGTAGTGGATCTCGTCCATCACCACGTAGGCGAGGCTGTTCAGCGTCGAGGAGCCCGCGTACAGCATGTTGCGCAGCACCTCGGTGGTCATGACCACGACCGGCGCGTCCCCGTTGACCGAGGTGTCGCCGGTGAGCAGGCCGACCTTGCTCGCGCCGTAGCGGGCGACCAGGTCGGCGTACTTCTGGTTCGACAGCGCCTTGATCGGCGTCGTGTAGAAGCACTTGCGGCCCTCGGAGAGGGCCAGGTGCACGGCGAACTCGCCGACGATCGTCTTGCCGGCACCGGTGGGGGCGCACACCAGCACGCCGTGGCCGTCCTCCAGCGCCTCGCAGGCGCGCTCCTGGAACGGGTCGAGCTCGAACGAGATCACCGAGAGGAAGTCGGTCAGCTTGGGCCGGGAACTGCGACGGCGGAAGTCCGCGTACGAGTCGGCCGGGGACCGCGGAGCGCTTGACACCTCTCCAGGCTGTCACATCGGACCGACAAAATCGCTTCAGATCCGGCGCGGCCCGCCGAGCGGTGCATTCGGGTGACACTGAAGTAATAGGGACCACCGGTACCGATCCTGCGGCACACTCGGGCACGTGGCGGTGATTCCTCTGGCGGACGGCGACCTCCGGTGGGTGTTCCCCCACCTGGCGGACGTCGAGGCGGTCCTCGACGTCCTGACCGGCGCATCGGCGCTGGTCGAACGGCTGGGCGCCCACCTGGGCAGACCCGGCACGCTCGCGTTCGACCACCTGCCGGGCGCGCCCTACGCGGGCATGTCGGGCGTCGTGCGCACCGACGAGGTGACCTTCGAGGTGCGCCTGCTGGTACCGCGGGACCCGCACGACCGGGTGCTCCGGGCACCGCCGCCGTGGCAGGTCACGGGTGAGGTCTCGGTGCGCTGCGACTCCGTCCGCGACTGCGGCAGGCACGAGATCGAGACGGTCGAGGCGGAGTGCGCGACCCCGGCGGACACGGCCAAGGGGGTGTTGTCGGTCGCCGAGTGGCTGCTGGAGCGCGGCACCGCCGTGCCGCCGACGGCCTGGCGCGAGCGGGACGTGCTCAGCCGGCACCGCTGACCGCGGGGCCGCGGCCACCGGCGGTCGGCACGCGCCCGGCCGGCACACGGCTGGCCAGCACCCGCCCGGCCGGCACACGGTCAGCCGGCACCCGCCCGGCCGGCACACGGTCAGCCGGCACACGGCCGGTCAGCACACGGCGGTCAGGGCCCCCGGCACGCACTCCACGTCCAGCGGCACCTCGCGGACGCGTTCGCCATCGGCGTAAGCGACCCACGACGGTCCGGTCAGCCGCACCGACCGGGCCCGGAGCGTGCGCACCGCCGGGTGCTCGACGTGCCGCCCGGTGCGCAGCGTGGGCAGCATCCGCAGCAGCGCGCGGCGCGGCGCGGCGGCCACCACGGTCAGGTCGAACAGGCCGTCGGCGGTCGAGGCGTCCGGGCACACCGGGATGCCGCCGCCGTAGCTCGTGGTGTTGCCGACCGCGACCAGCAGGGCGTCCAGCTCCACGACGGTGTCCTCGGTCTCCACGACCAGGTGCTCGGGGCGCAGCGCGGCCAGCTCGGCCAGGATCGCCAGGTCGTAGCGGCGGGGGCCGGAGGGCCGGCGCATCGCGTTCGCCCGCTCGTTGACCGCCGAGTCGAACCCGGCGCACAGCACGGTCGCGAACCACGGCCCGCCGCGCACCCGCCCCAGGTCCATCGACCTGCGGGAACCCGCGCGCAGCGCGGCCACCACGTCGTCCACCGAGGTGGTGCCGAGCGCGCTGGCCAGGTCGTTCCCGGTGCCCGCGGGCACCACGGCCAGCGCGGTCGCCGTCCCGGCGCACGCCTGCACGCCCAGGTGAGCGCCACCGTCACCGCCGAGCACGACGAGCACGTCCACCCCGTCGGCCACCGCCCGCCGCGCCGCCTCGGCCGTGCCCGCCGCCGAGCCGGCCACGTGCAGGTCGAGGTGGTCGACGGCGGCGCGCAGCCGTTCGGCGACGGTGCCCGCCACGCGCGCGGCCCGCCCCCCGCCCGAGGCGGGGCACACCAGCAGGGCCGCACGCGTCGACGTCGTCATGGTCGGCAAGCGTACGGATCAGGTCGCGTCGTCGTACCGGACCCGGTCGCGTTCCGGGGTGGCCACCGGCGCGGGCTCGGGGTCCTCGATCGAGGACGGCGCGTAGTCGAACGGCGCGGCCTCGTCGTCGGCCAGCTCGTCCAGGCCCTCCGCCTTGCGCTTGCGCTCGGCGCGCCTGTCGTGGACCCGGGCGACCTGGATGGCCAGCTCGAACAGGATCGCCAGGGCGATGGCCAGGGCCACCATCGAGATCGGGTCGGTGCCCGGGGTCGCGACGGCGGCGAAGATGAACAGGGCGAACACGATGCCGCGCCGCCACTTGCTCAGCTTCTCGTAGGTGAGGATGCCGACCTGGTTGAGCATGATCACGACCAGCGGCAGCTCGAAGCTCACGCCGAAGATCAGCAGCAGCGTCAGCACGAAGTCGATGTACTCGCCGCCGGACAGCGCCGTGAGGAACTGGTTGTCGCCGAACCCGACCAGCACCGACAGGCCCTGCGGGACCACGTAGAACGCCAGCGCCGCGCCGGCGGCGAACAGCACCGAGGCGACGCCGACGAAGGTGAGGGCGAAGCGCCGCTCCTTGGCGTACAGGCCCGGCGCGATGAACCGCCACACCTGGTAGAGCCACAGCGGCGCGGTGAGCGCCATGCCCGCCGCCGCGCCGACCTTCAGCTGGATCATGAAGGCTTCGAACGGCTTGGTCTGGAGCAGCTGGCACTTGCCGTCCTGGCTGAACCGGTCCGCGGCCGGGATGGCGCAGTACGGCGCGGTGACGATCTCGCCGAGGCTGTGCCAGCCGAAGAGGTGCCAGCCCCACCAGAAGAAGCCGAAGATCGCGCCGACCGCGATGAACAGCAGCCCCAGCCCGAGGCGGTGCCGCAGGTCGTACAGGTGGTCCTTCAACGACATGGTGCCGTCGGGGTTGCCCCGACGGCTGTGCAGCTTGCGGCGCTCCCGGCGCTGGGACCACCACCGGACCGGACTTGCCCCCACCGTGCGGACCGTCCTTCGGCTAGTCGGTGTTGCTCGCGGCTAGTTCTGCTTGTTCTGCGAGGTCTGCTCGATGGGCGGCGCGACCTGCGGCTGCTGCACCGGCGGCTGGACCACCTGCGGCTGCTGGACCACGGGCTGCTGGACCACGGGCTGCTGGACCACCGGCTGCGCGGGCGGCAGCTGCTGCGGGGCGGCGACCGGCGGCGGCACGTCCTGCTTCTGCTGGTCGTCGTCGTCGCGCAGGCCCTTGGTCTCGGCCTTCAGGATCTTGGCCGAACGGCCGAGCGAGCGCGCCATGTCGGGCAGCTTCTTCGCACCGAACAGCAAGATGATCACCACGGCGATGATGATCAGCTCAGTAGCTCCGAGGTTACCCACGGTGATCCTCCTGTCTCCCCCGGTCCACCGATGGTACGCGGGGCTCGCCCTGCCGGGCCCGGTCCGGACGCCGTGCGGCTACGGCCACCCCGAGCGCGGCGAAGCGCGCCCGCAGCAGACCGACGCCGTCGCCGACCCTGTCACCCACCAGACTGCTTGCCGCGCGGAAGCGGCGCAACGATCCGATGACTCGGACGCCGACCACGACGAGGACGACCACCCCGAGCGCGATCAGCAGCAGGGTCGGCAAGTACGGCACGACACCACCGTATAGGTCCTAGGTTGCCGGGAGGTGATCCGCCCGGCGCAACGCCGCCTCCGCCTGCCGGGCGACCTCCGCCACCAGGTCGGACGGCTGCTCGACGTGCACCTCGCCGCCCAGGCCGAGCAGCAGCCGCACCATCCAGGCGGGGTCGGCGTAGCGCATCAGCACCCGTGCCCGGCCGTCGCCCAGCTCCACCAGGCCGTCGGTCGGGTAGTACTCGGCCACCCACCGGGCGTCCGGTTCGAGCACCAGCACGGCCGTCCGCTGCGACGGGTCGGGCTGGAACAACCCCTCGGACGTGTCGGTGGGCGTGGCGTGCGGCGGCGGGCTCGCGGGCTCGTCCAGCACGTCCACGGCGTCGATCCGGTCGAGCCGGAACAGCCGCACGCCGTCGGCCTTGTGGCACCACGCTTCGAGGTAGCTCCGGCCCTCCACCAGCAGCAGGCGCATCGGGTCCACCCGGCGCTCGGTGATCTCGTCGCGCGACGGGGTGTAGTAGCGCAGGTGCAGGGCACGGCCGCGGCGCACGCCGTCGGACACCGCGTCGCGCACGCGCGCCGTCTCCGGGTGCTCCCGCACGGCGAGGCCGACGGCGACGCCCGCCGGCTGCGCCTGGCCCACCGCGGCCTCGATCTTGGCCACGGCCCGCTGCACGGCCGCCTTGTCCGCGACGCCGGGCGTCTCGGCCAGCGCGCGCAGCGCCACCAGCAGCGACGTGGCCTCGGCGGCGGTCAGGCGCAGCGGCCGGCTCATGCCCGCGTCGAACGTGACGGTGACCGTCTCGCCCTCGAAGGACAGGTCGATCAGGTCGCCGGGGCCGTAGCCGGGCAGACCGCACATCCACAGCAGTTCGAGGTCCTTGCGGATCTGCTTGGGCGTGACCTCGAAGTCCTCGGCGACCTCGTCGATGGGGATGCCGGGCCGGGCCAGCAGGTAGGGCACGAGGGCCAGCAGCCGGGGCAGCCGGTCGGTGGAGCCGCTCACGCGCGCACCCCCGCGCCGCGCAGCGCGCCGACGAGCTTCTCCCGGACGGTCTTGGCCAGCACCTCGGGTTCGAGGACCACCACGTCCGCGCCGAACCCGGCGATCCAGGTGGCGGCCGAGTCGGGGAAGCGCAGGTTGACCTCCAGCAGGTCGCCGGGCTCGCCGTCGAACTCCCGGCTGCCGACGACGCGGCCCCGGCGGCGCAGGCCCTGCGCGCCGCCCCGGGCGACCCAGAGCGTGGCGGTGGCGGGCTGGTCGGTGGCGGGCCGGTTGTTGCGGGCGACGAACGACAGCAGGTCGATCTCGTCGGGCCGCTGCACGGCGCCGGGCTTGCCCAGCGCGCGGACGTCGCCGACGATCCGGGACAGCCGGAAGCAGCGGGGCGCGCCCCGGTCGCGGTCGTGGCCGACGAGGTACCAGCGGCCCCGCCAGGCGACCACGCCCCACGGCTCGACCGTGCGGGTGCGGACCTCGACCGGCGCGGGGCGGCGGTAGTCGAACTCCACGACCCGCCCCTCCTGCACGGCGGTGAGCAGCGGCGGGAACGCGGGTTCGCTGGTGCGCACCTTCGGCTCGACCGGGACGTGCACGTCCTGGTCGACGTCGACGCCGGCCGCGCGGAGCTTGATCAGGGCGCCGTGGGCGGCGCCGGTGAACTGCGGCGAGTCCCACAGCCGGGCGGCCAGCGCCACGGCGGCGGCCTCGTCCGGTTCCAGGTCGATGTCGCCGAGCTCGTAGTCGCGACGGGCGATGCGGTACCCGTCGACGGAGTCGAAGCCCGTGCTGCGGCCGGTCTCCAGGGGCACGCCGAGGTCCCGCAGTTCGGTCTTGTCGCGTTCGAACATGCGGAAGAACGCCTCGTCCGTGGGTGCGTCGGCATAGCCGGGGACGATGGCGCGGATGCGCTCGGCGGTGAGGTACTGGCGGGTCGAGAGCAGGCACAGCACCAGGTTGACGAGCCGTTCGGCACGTGCGATGGCCACCTGAGAACCCTAACCCCGCCGGCGTGCCCCGTGACGCCCATCCCCGTCGCGGGTCCGGGTGAATGGACCATTCACCCGGACTCCGAGCCCCGGGCCAGCGCAAACGCGCCGCTCCACACCGTTCAAAGCCGTTCCGGGGCGCACCCGACCAAGCTTCTTACCTCGCAAGTTGTGCACCCAACTTGGGCCTTCAACTCGCTATTACGCCGCTCATCAGCCCGCCACGCCGGAGCGCCCACGGCGAGGGGAGGGCCCGCGAAGACCCTCCCCCGCCGGGACACCGCTAGAGGGACGAGATCAGCCGCTCCACGCGCTCGTCCACGGCGCGGAACGGGTCCTTGCACAGCACGGTGCGCTGCGCCTGGTCGTTGAGCTTGAGGTGCACCCAGTCGACGGTGAAGTCGCGGCCCGCGGCCTGCGCGGCGGCGATGAAGTCACCGCGCAGCTTGGCCCGCGTCGTCTGCGGCGGGGTGTCCTTGGCGGCCTCGATCTCGCCGTCGTCGGTCACCCGGTCGACCTGGCCCTTGCGCTGGAGCAGGTCGAAGATGCCGCGACCGCGGCGGATGTCGTGGTAGGCGAGGTCGAGCTGGGCGATCCGGGGGTTGGACAGGTCCATGTCGTGCTTGGCCTGGTACCGCTGCATGAGCCGGTACTTGATGGCCCAGTCGATCTCCCGGTCGATCTTGGACAGGTCCTCGGCCTCGATCGCGTCCAGCGTGCGGCCCCACAGCTCCAGGACGCGCTCGGCCATCGGGTCGGGGGCGCGCTTGGCCACGTGCTCGACGGCGCGCTCGAAGTACTCGCGCTGGATGTCCAGCGCGGACGCCTCCTTGCCGCCCGCCAGGCGGACGGTGCGGCGGCCGGTCAGGTCGTGGCTGATCTCGCGGATCGCCCGGATCGGGTTGTCGAGGCTGAAGTCGCGGAACTGCACGCCCTGCTCGATCATCTCCAGCACGAGGTTGGCGCTGCCCACCTTGAGCAGGGTCGTGACCTCGGACATGTTCGAGTCGCCGACGATGACGTGGAGCCTGCGGTAGCGCTCGGCGTCGGCGTGCGGCTCGTCGCGGGTGTTGATGATGGGCCGCGACCGGGTGGTGGCGCTGGACACGCCCTCCCAGATGTGCTCGGCCCGCTGCGACAGGCAGTAGACCGCTCCGCGCGGCGTCTGGAGCACCTTGCCCGCGCCGCAGATGAGCTGCCTGGTCACCAGGAACGGCAGCAGGACGTCGGCGATGCGGGAGAACTCCCCCGCCCGCGCGACCAGGTAGTTCTCGTGGCAACCGTAGGAGTTGCCCGCGGAGTCGGTGTTGTTCTTGAACAGGAAGATGTCGCCGCCGATGCCCTCGTCGGCGAGCCTGCGCTCGGCGTCGACGAGCAGGTCCTCGAGGATGCGCTCGCCCGCCTTGTCGTGCGTGACGAGCTGCGCGAGGTCGTCGCACTCCGCGGTCGCGTACTCGGGGTGCGACCCGACGTCCAGGTAGAGCCGTGAGCCGTTGCGCAGGAAGACGTTCGACGAGCGTCCCCACGAGACGACCCGGCGGAACAGATAACGCGCGACCTCATCCGGGGACAGCCTGCGCTGCCCGTGGAAGGTGCAGGTCACCCCGAACTCAGTCTCAATGCCGAAGATCCGCCGCTGCATCCCTCAACAGTAGGCGCATTCGGCGCTTTCCTCAGTGATCCAATCGGGCGTCGCGTCGTTTTCGCCGATAACGTTCCCGTGTGCTCCGACGAGTGAACAGCCTGGACCAGGCCCTCATGAGGCGATCCGGCGCACTGCGCGCCACCCCCGCCGACGGTGGTCTCAAACGCCTGTCGAGGGCCGCGAACCACAGTGCGCTGTGGCTCGTGCTGGCCGGCGCGCTGGCCGCCCGCAAGGGCGTGACCAGGCGCGGGGCCCTGCGCGGGGTGGCCTCGATCGCCGGGGCGAGCTTCAGCGCGAGCCTGGTGGCCAAGCGCCTGTTCCCGCGCCGCCGACCCGCCGCGGAGCTGGTGCGCGAGGACCGGCGGCTGGCCAGGCGGCCCACGTCGTCGTCGTTCCCGTCCGGTCACGCCGCGTCGGCGGCGGCGTTCACCACGGCCCTGGCGATGGAGTCGCCGGGGCTGGCGGTGGCGGTCGCCCCGCTGGCCGCGGCGGTGGCGTACTCGCGGGTGCACACGGGCGTGCACTGGCCCTCGGACGTGGCCGCGGGGGCCGCGATCGGCGCGGGGGCGGCCCTGCTCACGCAGCGCTGGTGGCCCCGGCACCGGGCGGACGCCGCCACGGCCCGCGAGAACGCCGCCCTGGACCCGCTGGTCGACGGCGAGGGCCTGGTCGTGGTGGTGAACCCGGGCGCGGGCGTGGGCGCGGGGCTCGGCGGGGTGGACCCGACCGAGGCCGTCGTCGCGGAGTGGCCGAAGGCGACCGTCGTGGGCATCGAGGACCTGGGCACGGTGATCGCCGACCACGCGCCGCGCGCCCTGGGCGTGGCGGGCGGCGACGGCTCGGTGGCCGCCGTCGCCGCCCTGGCCGCGGCCAACCGGCTGCCGCTGGTGCTGGTCCCGGCGGGCACGCTGAACCACTTCGCGCGCGACGTCGGCGTGGCGGGCCTGGACGACACGGCGCGGGCGGTCGCGGACGGCACGGGCGTGCTGGTGGACCTGGCGGCCGTGTCGGTGGACGGCGCGGGCCCGCGCTGGTTCGTCAACACCGCGAGCCTCGGCGGCTACCCCGACATGGTGCGGCTGCGCGAGCAGCTGCAGGGCCGGTGGGGCAAGTGGCCGGCCGCCGCGATCGCCATGTTCCGGGTCCTGCGCACGTCGCGGCCCCTGCCGGTGGAGATCAACGGCGAGCGGCACCTGATCTGGATGCTGTTCGTCGGCAACGGCCCGTACCGGCCGAAGGGCTTCGCCCCGACGATGCGGCCCGCGCTGGACGCCGGCCTGATGGACGTGCGCTACATCCGCGCCGACCGCCGCTGGTCGCGCACCCGCTTCTTCGCCGGCGCGCTCCTCGGCTCGCTGCACCGCAGCCGCACGTACCGGCACCAGGAGACGCGCTGGCTCGACGTGACCGTGCTGCGCGGCTCGGTGGCCATCGCGACGGACGGCGAGGTCGGCCCCACGGGTTCCAGCTTCGAGTTCCGCTCCCGGCCGGCCGCGCTGGGCGTCTACCGCACGCAGGGCTGAGGTCGGTCCCGCCGACGGCGTCGCCGGACCCGTGACCGCCCGGACGAGCGGGCCGACCGCCGCCCGGTTCGACTTCCGCACAGTTCGACATGGTCGAACGGCCACGGGGTAGGGTTGGGTCGTGCCCGGTCCGATCCAGTCCATCGAGCGGGCAGCCGCGGTGTTGCGGCTGCTGGCCAGCGGCGCGCGCCGGATGGGGGTCGCGGAACTCGCGCGGGCCCTGGAGCTGCCCAAGCCGACCGTGCACGGCATCCTGCGGACGTTGCAGCTGGTCGGGTTCGTCGAGCAGTCGCCCGACACCGGCAAGTACCAGCTCGGCCCGGCGCTGTTCCACATCGGCAGCAGCTACCTCGACGGCAACGAGCTGCGCACCAGGGCGCTCAACTGGTCGGACTCGCTGGCCGCGCGCAGCATGGAGTCGGTGCGCATCGGCACGCTGCACGACAACCAGGTGCTGGTGGTGCACCACGTGTTCCGCCCGGATAACTCCCGCCAGGTGATGGAGGTCGGCGCGCTGCTGCCGGCCCACGCGTGCGCGCTGGGCAAGGTGCTGCTCGCCGACGACCCGGTCGGCCGGTCCGACGACGAGCCGCTGAAGGGCTACACCGCCGGCACGATCACCGACCCGGACGCGCTGGGTGAGGCGTTGGAGCAGGTCAGGGAACGCGGCTGGGCGGCGGACGTGGAGGAGCTGGTCGAGGGCGAGGTGTCGCTCGCGGCCCCGATCCGGGACCGGCGGGCGGTGACGGTCGGCGCGGTCGGGATCTCCGGGCCGGTCGAGCGGTTGTGCGACGGCGACAAGCGACCGCGCACCGAGCTGGTGTCCTACGTCCGCGAGGCCGCGCGGTCCATCTCGCGCGAACTCGGCGCCATCCCCTGGTAAGAGCCCGGGAGGGTTGACATCTCGTGGGGCCGGGCACAGGATGCGCTCGAACCGTACGACATTGTCGAACGGCGTTCAGAACGGCATCGGAGCCGGAGAGGGTGCGCGGATGACCAACCAGTCGATCTTCATCGGGGAGTTCCTGGGCACCGCCCTGCTGTTGCTGCTCGGCAACGGCGTGGTGGCGGGCGTCGTGCTGGCCAGGTCCAAGTCGAACGGCGCGGGCTGGGTGGTGGTCACGTTCGGCTGGGGCTTCGCCGTCCTCGCCGGCGCCTACGCGGTGGCCCCGCTGTCCGGCGCGCACCTCAACCCGGCCGTCACCGTCGGCCTCGCCATCCACAACGGCGACTGGTCCACCGCCCCGGTCTACCTCGCCGCGCAGTTCCTCGGCGCGTTCACCGGCGCGGTGCTGTGCTGGCTCGCCTACTACGGCCAGTTCCGCGAGGGCAACGGCGACGTGCTCGGCGTGTTCGCCACCGGCCCCGAGATCCGCAACCCCGTGCAGAACCTCGCCACCGAGGTGATCGCCACGTTCGTGCTGGTGTTCGTCATCCTCGCGACCGGCCAGACCAAGGGCCTGGAGACCTCCGGCACGGGCGCGCTGATCGTCGCGCTGCTGGTCGTCGGCATCGGCATGTCGCTGGGCGGCCCCACCGGCTACGCCATCAACCCCGCGCGCGACCTCGGCCCCCGCGTCGCGCACGCCGTCCTGCCGATCCCCGGGAAGGGCGGATCGGACTGGGGCTACGCCTGGATCCCCGTCGCCGGTCCGCTGCTCGGTGGAGCGCTGGCCGGCCTGGTCGACATCGCCGTCTACTGAGGAGAACCCCCGTGACCACCCACTCCACCCGCCCTTACGTGGCCGCGATCGACCAGGGGACCACCTCCTCCCGGTGCATCGTCTTCGACCACGGCGGCGCGATCGTGTCCGTCGCGCAGAAGGAGCACCGGCAGGTCTTCCCTCGCCCCGGCTGGGTCGAGCACGACGCCGAGGAGATCTGGGCCAACGTCCTGGACGTCGTGCACGGCGCCCTCCAGAAGGCGTCGCTGAGCCCGCACGACCTGGCCGCCGTCGGCATCACCAACCAGCGGGAGACGACGCTGGTGTGGGACCGGAAGACCGGCAAGCCGGTGCACAACGCGATCGTCTGGCAGGACACCCGCACCGACCAGCTGGTCCGGGAGCTGGGCGACCAGGACCGGTTCCGCGAGAAGTGCGGCCTGCCGCTGGCCACCTACTTCGCCGGGCCGAAGGTGCGCTGGCTGCTCGACCACGTCGACGGCCTGCGCGAGCGCGCCGAACGCGGCGAGGTGCTGTTCGGCACCATGGACACCTGGCTGATCTGGAAGCTCACCGGCCGCCACGTCACCGACGTGACCAACGCGAGCCGCACCATGCTGATGAACCTGGAAACGCTCGACTGGGACGACGAGCTGGTCGAGGCGATCGGCGTGCCGCGCGCGATGCTGCCCGAGATCCGCTCCTCCGCCGAGGTCTACGGCACCGCGACCGGCACCCTGGAGGGCGTGCCCGTGGCGTCCGCGCTGGGCGACCAGCAGGCGGCGCTGTTCGGTCAGACCTGCTACTCGCCCGGCGAGGGCAAGTGCACCTACGGCACCGGCAGCTTCCTGCTGGTCAACACCGGTGACAAGCCCGTCGTCTCGGAGAACGGCCTGCTCACCACGGTCGGCTACAAGATCGGCGACCAGCCCGCGTCGTACGCGCTGGAGGGCGCGATCGCGGTGACCGGCGCGCTGGTGCAGTGGTTCCGCGACAAGATGGGGCTCATCGGCAGCGCGCCGGAGATCGAGACGCTGGCGCGGTCGGTGGACGACAACGGCGGCGCGTACTTCGTGCCCGCGTTCTCCGGCCTGTTCGCGCCGCACTGGCGGTCCGACGCGCGCGGCGTCATCGCCGGCCTGACCGCGTACACCGGCAAGGGGCACATCGCGCGCGCCGTGCTGGAGGCCACCGCGTGGCAGACGCGCGAGGTCGTGGACGCGATGAACGCCGACTCGGGCGTCGAGCTGACCACGCTCAAGGTCGACGGCGGCATGACCGCGAACAACCTGCTCATGGGCTTCCTGTCGGACGTGCTGGACGTGCCGGTGGTGCGGCCGATCGTCGCCGAGACCACGTGCCTGGGCGCGGCCTACGCGGCGGGGCTCGCGGTCGGCTACTGGCCGGACACCGACACCCTGCGCGAGAAGTGGCACAAGGCTGCCGAGTGGCTGCCGACCATGGACCAGCGGACCCGCGACAAGGGCTACCGCAAGTGGAAGAAGGCGGTCGAGCGGACCGTCGGCTGGATTGACGAGGACGACAACGATGAGTGAGCAACGGGCACGTGCCCGCGAGGCCCTGGGGCACGGCGCGTTCGACCTGGTGGTGATCGGCGGCGGCGCGCTGGGCATCGCCACCACGTGGGCGGCGGCACGGGCCGGCCTGCGGGTCGCGCTGGTGGAGGCGGGCGACTTCGCGGGCGCCACGTCGAGCGCGTCGTCCAAGCTGGTCCACGGCGGCCTGCGGTACCTGGCGATGGGACCGAGCGCGGTGCCGATGGTGCGCGAGAACCACGCCGAGCGGCGCGCGCTGGGCGACCACCTCGCGCCGCACCTGGTCCGGCCCCTGCCGTTCCTGGTGCCGGTCTACCGGGGCGGGCCGCACTCGCGCCCGGTGCTCGGCGCGGGCGTGGTGCTGTACTCGGCGCTGTCCGGGTTCGGCGACGGGCTGGGCAGGGTGCTGTCCGCGCGGCGCGCCGTCGAGTACGTGCCGCACCTGCGCACCGAGGGCCTGCGCGGGGCGGCGCTCTACCACGACCACCAGATGAACGACGCGCGCGTGGCGATCACGGCGGCCCGCGCGGCGGCGGCGGAGGGGGGCGTGCTGCTCAACCACGTCGAGGTCGTCGGGGTGCGGAAGAGCGGGTCGCGGGTGACCGGCGTCGAGCTGCGCGACCGGGTGGACGGGTCGTCGTTCGGCGTGGACGCGGCGGTCGTGGTGAACGCGACCGGGCCGTGGCTGGACGTGCTGCGGCGCATGGAGGACCCGTCGGCCGCGCCGAGCGTCCGGCTGTCGAAGGGCGCGCACCTCGTGCTGCGGACCGACTCGCCGTGGCGCGCGGCGATGACGATCCCGGTGGACGACGTGCGCGTGTCGTTCGCGATCCCGTGGGAGGGGCAGCTGCTCCTGGGCACGACGGACGAGGCGTACGAGGGCGACCCGGCCGACGTGCGGTGCACGGACGCCGACGTGGCGCAGATCCTGGGCGAGGCGTCGACCGGCATCTCCGCCGAGGCCCTGGACCGGTCGCGGATCGCCTACTCGTTCGCCGGCCTGCGCGTCCTGCCGGGCGGTTCGGGCGACACGAGCCACGCCAAGCGCGAAACGGTGATCACCGCGGGCCGCGGCGGCATGATCAGCGTGGCGGGCGGCAAGTGGACGACGTTCCGGCGCATCGGGGCGCAGGTGCTGGCCCGCGTGGGCGAGTCCCTGGGCCGCGACCTGTCGGGGGCGTTCTCCGACGGCGTCCCGGCCACCCTGCCCGGCGCGGCCCTGCCCGATCGCGTGACGGCGCAGCTGGGGCGCGAGCTGCCCTCGCTGCCGGACGACGTGCTGGCGCACCTCGCCACCCACTACGGCACGGTGAGCCACGAGGTGCTGGCCCTGGCCGCGGACGACCCGTCGCTGCTCGACCGGGTGCACCCGGACGGGCCGGACATCTGGGCGCAGGTGGCGCACGCCGGGCGCTTCGAGTGGGCCACCGAGGTGGACGACGTGCTGCGGCGCCGGACCACGGTGGTGGTGCGCGGGCTGGACACGCCGGCGGTGCGGGAGCGGACGGGCGAGCTGCTGGCGCTGAGCGCCTGACGCCCGCGGGGAAGGGGCACCCGGACCACTCCGGGTGCCCCTTCCCGCGTCAGCCCCGCGCTCCGGTCCTCTCCCCGGGACCGAAGGCGCGGCGCACGATCAGCGCGACCAGGACGAACAGGCCGATCTGACCGCCGACCAGGCCGACTGCGGCCCACACCGGGAAATCCACCGGGACTCCCCTGAGCGTGAGCGCGGGGCAGACCACGGCACCGATGAGGACCAGCGCGAGCACGGCGGTGGTGAGCAGGCGGGGCGCCTGGGCGGAGGGCACCGCCACTTCCACCCTGAGTCCCGCCTTCTCCACGCGCACCCGCGCCTCACGACTGGGTTCGCCCCAGTCCGCGTCGTTCCCGGACGCGGGGACACCCCTGTCCGGCAGTGCAGTACCCATGATGTGCGCCTTCCTTCCGACCGGACGCGTGAGCGGTCCGCCTCCGTCCCCTCGACGGAGACCGGCCACTCGCCCCTTGCTTGCCCCCCACGGGCATCCGATCGGTGCAGCGTCACCACGAGCACCTGGAGCACCCACCTGGCAGGTGGGCCACTTCACACAGTACACCGCTGCGGAAGCGATTCGCCACACTTCCCACACAGAAAATGTGTAGCAGCGGTGTACCCTGAACAGTGGCCGGTGGCGGTACGCCGGCGGAGAAGAGGTGCGCGATGTCGTCGGTCGAGAAGGGCGCAGCCGACCGGCCCGCGGTCGTGGACCGGGTCAACGTCGCGTTGATCGCGGAGGCCGTGGAGGCGTTGGCGAAGTTGCAGGGGCGCACCGGCCTGAAGAAGGTCGACCTGGTCAACCGGGCGCTGCTGGTCTACGAGTTCGTGGACGAGGAGCTGCGCGCGGGCAACCAGGTGGTGCTCCGGGACGCCGAGGGGCGCGAGCAGCTGGTCAAGATCTTCCTCTGACCACGCGGAAGGCCCCCGGTCGCGGTGACCGGGGGCCTTCGACGTGCGCGTGGATCAGGGCTTGTCGTCGTTCGGCGGCAGGTCGACGTCCGTCACCGGCTTCTTCTTGACCGCCGCACCCGTCTTGCCCGCCGGGGCCTCCGGCTCCGGGGCCGGTTCGGCTTCCGCGGGCAGCAGGTCGGTCAGCGCGGCACCCGTGATGCGGCGGAACGCGCGCCTCGGGCGGTGGCGCTCCAGGACGGCCACCTCCAGCTTGGCGCCGTCCAGCAGGTCCGGCTTGCCGTTGCCCGTGCTGGTGGAGCCCGCGCTCAGCGCCTTCACGGCGACCTGCACGGCCTCGGCCAGCGCCAGGCCCTCGGCGTAGGCCTCCTTCAGGGCGTTGCCGGTGGCCTCGGCCTGGCCGCCCATCACGCTGTACAGCGGCTCCTCGACGATCGAACCGTCGTAGGTGAGGCGGTACAGCGTGTCCTGCTCGGGCGTGTGCCCGACCTCGGCCACGCAGATCTCGACCTCCAGCGGCTTGATCTGCTCGGTGAAGATCGAGCCCAGCGTCTGGGCGTAGACGTTGGCCAGCGACCGGCCGGTGACGTCGCGCGGGTCGTTCTGGTACCCGCGGATGTCGGCGAACCGGATGCCCGCCTGCCGCAGGTTCTCGAACTCGCTGTACCGGCCGACCGCGGCGAACCCGATGCGGTCGTAGATCTCCGACACCTTGTGCAGCGTGCTGGACGGGTTCTCGGCCACGAACAGCACGCCGTCGGCGTAGCGGAGCACCACGACGCTGCGGCCGCGGGCGATGCCCTTGCGGGCGTACTCCGAGCGGTCGCGGAGCACCTGCTCGGGTGAGGCGTACAACGGCATCGTCACTGGTGCGGCTCCCGGGCTCGGCGGATGCGGGTGGGGGTGGGGTCGAAGTCGGTCACGGCTCAGCCCGCCGGGCGGGTCCGCCGACCCTCGACGACGGCCTCGGCCTGCGCCGCGGTCTGCTCGTCGGGCAGGTGCGCGGCGCCGTCCGCGGTGATCGTCACGACGACCGGGTAGATCCTGCGGATGACGTCCGGGCCACCGGTGCCCGAGTCGTCGTCCGCCGCGTCGTACAGCGCCTCGATCGCCGCCCGGACGGCACCCTCGGCGTTCGCGTCCGGGTCGTAGAGCTTCTTGAGCGCCGACTTCGCGAACAGCGAACCGGACCCCACGGCCTGGTAGCCCTGGGACTCCTCGTAGCGACCGCCGGTCACGTCGTAGGAGATGATGCGGCCCGCGCGCTCCGGGTCGGTGGCGTCCACGTCGAAGCCCGCGAACAGGGGCACGACGGCCAGGCCCGCGAGGGCCGCGTCGAGGTTGCCCTTGATCATCGCGGAGAGCCGGTTCGCCTTGCCGTCCAAGGACAGCGAGACGCCCTCGATCTTCTCGTAGTGGCGCAGCTCGACGGCGTAGAGCCGCACGATCTCGACCGCGATGCCCGCCGTGCCCGCGATCCCCACCGCCGAGTAGTCGTCGGTGATGAACACCTTCTTCATGTCGCGCTGGGCGATCACGTTGCCCATGGTGGCGCGCCGGTCGCCCGCGATCACGACGCCGCCGCGGAACGTGAGCGCCACGATCGTGGTGCCGTGCGGGGCCTGGACGGTGCCCTCGGGGAACTTGCCGGACGAGGGCAGCAGGTCGGGCGCCTGGGCGCGGAGGAAATCGGTGAACGACGAAGACCCCGGCCTGAGGTAGGCCGGGGGCAGCGACGCGGCCGGGTAGCGCCCGGTCGAGCTGTGATCCATGTGTGCTTTCTTCTCCTGTCCCGCCGCGGCCTACTCGCCGCCCTTTTGCACGTACGCGCGGACGAAGTCCTCGGCGTTCTCTTCCAGCACGTCGTCGATCTCGTCCAGGATGGCGTCGACGTCCTCGCCGAGCTTCTCCCGGCGCTCCTGGCCGGCGGCCGCCGCGCCGTCACCGCCGTCGTCGCCGTCACCGCCGCCTTGCTTCTGGACCTGTTCCTGGGACATGACGACCCTCCCGCCTTCTCGGTCCTAGGGGTTCAACACTACCCACCAGGCACGACGATGTGTGTCTGCCACTCGGGTCTGTTGATCAGCCCCTGGTGAGCGCCTCGACCAGCTGTTCGGCCGTGTCCGACGCCTCCAGCAGGGCCCCGACGTGCGCTTTCGTGCCGCGCAGCGGTTCCAGGGTGGGGATGCGGACGAGCGATTCGCGACCGAGGTCGAAGATCACCGAATCCCACGAGGCCGCGGCCACCGAGGTGGGGTAGCGCTCCAGGCAGCGACCGCGGAAGTAGGCGCGGGTGTCCTCCGGCGGCGCCAGCACGGCCGCGCGCACCTCCTCCTCGCTGACCAGGCGCTTCATCGAGCCGCGGGCCACGAGCCGGTTGTAGAGGCCCTTGTCGAGGCGCACGTCGGAGTACTGGAGGTCGACCAGGGACAGCCGGGGCGAGCCCCAGGCCAGGCCGTCGCGGGCCCGGTAGCCCTCCAGCAGCCGCAGCTTCGCCACCCAGTCGAGGCGGTCGGCGCACTCCTGCGGGTCGCGGGCCAGCGCGTCGAGCACCTCGCCCCACACGCGCAGCACGTCGCGGTCGCCGTAGCCCTCCTTCTCGACGAACTCGGAGGCGCGCTCGTAGTAGGCGAACTGGATGTCGAGGCCGGTGAACTTGCGCCCGCCGGCCAGCTCGACGCGGGTCTTCAGCGTCGGGTCGTGGCTGATCCGGTGCACGGCGCGGACCGGGTCGAGCAGCCGCAGGTCGTCGAACCGGCGGCCCGCCTCGATCATGTCCAGCACCAGTGAGGTGGTCCCGCACTTGAGGTAGGTCGAGTACTCGGCGAGGTTGGCGTCGCCGATGATGACGTGCAGCCGGCGGTACTTGTCGGCGTCGGCGTGCGGCTCGTCGCGGGTGTTGATGATGCCCCGCTTGAGCGTGGTCTCCAGGCCGACCTCGACCTCGATGTAGTCGGAGCGCTGCGACAGCTGGTAGCCGGCCTCCTCGCCCGCCGGGCCGATGCCGACGCGACCGGAACCGGTGATGACCTGCCGGGACGCGAAGAACGGCGTGAGGCCCGCGATCACGGCCGTGAACGGCGTGCTGCGCTGCATCAGGTAGTTCTCGTGGGTGCCGTAGCTGGCGCCCTTGCCGTCGACGTTGTTCTTGTAGAGCTGGAGGCGGGGCTGGCCGGGGACGGTGGCCGCCTTCATGGCCGCCTCCTCCATGATCCGCTCCCCCGCCTTGTCCCAGATCACGGCGTCGCGCGCGTTGGTGACCTCGGGCGCCGAGTACTCCGGGTGGGCGTGGTCGACGTAGAGGCGCGCGCCGTTGGTCAGGATGACGTTGGCCGCGCCGAGGTCCTCGACGTCGTTGTCGCCGGGGTGGTGGCCGGGCGCGCCGAGGTCGAAGCCGCGCGCGTCGCGCAGCGGCGACTCGACCTCGTAGTCCCAGCGCGCCCGGCGCGCCCGCGGTATGTCGGCGGCGGCCGCGTAGGCCAGCACCACCTGTGTCGAGGTGAGCACCGGGTTCGCCGTCGCGTCACCCGGCACCGAGATGCCGTACTCCACTTCGGTCCCCATGATCCGCCGCATACGTCGCAGCCTACGACCTGACACCACCACCACGCCGGTACCCAGGTCACTTTTCAGCCGGCGGCGAGTCCGGCGGCGGGTCGGATGCGCGCCGCGCCGCGGGCCGGCCCCAGGGCGGCGAGGACCGCCAGGGCGACCACGCCGAGGCCCCCGAGCAGCAGCGGCGCGAGGGCCGCGGTGGGCCACACGAACAGCCCGACGGCGGCCAGCGTCAGCTCGGCGTAGACGAGACCGAACAGACCCCCGCCCAGCACCCCGACCAGCGACAACAGCACCGCTTCGGCCAGCACGCCACCCTGGAGCCCGCCCTTGGTGACGCCGAGGGCGCGGCGCAGCGCCAGCTCCTTGCGGCGCTCCTGCACGGAGATCGTCAGGGCGGTGCCGATACCGGTCACGGCGACCGCGACGGACAGCCCCAGCAGCACCATCAGCAACACGATCCCCAGGTCGAGATAACGTTGGTTCTGCGCGCTCTCGGCCGCCCTCGTGTTCACCAGGACGGTGGGCGACGCGGGCAGCGCGGCCTCCACCGCGGCCTGGTAGGCCGCCGGGTCGGCGCCGTCCCGGAGGACGACCAGGACCTTCGAGGCGGGCGCGAGGCCGGGGTCGGGCAGCACCACGTCCGCGTCGTCCAGCAGCGACCCGGCGTAGGTGCCGGCGACGGTGGCGGTGCGCGCCCCGCCCGGCAGGCCCTCCACGGTGAACGGCTCGCCGACGCGCGCCCCGAAGCGCTCGGCGTACCAGTCGCTCAGCAGCACCCCGCCCGGCCCGAACCCGCCGGCGTCGACGCCGCGCGCGCCCAGCCAGTCCCGCAGGGCCGCCGGGTCGACGCCCGCGACCTGCGTGGGGAACCCGTAGCCCTCGGGGTCGCGCTGCTCGACCTCGACGCCGTGCACCACGACGGTGCGCGCGGCCTGCGGCTGGTTGACCGCCGCGCCGACGTCACCGGCCAGCGGGCGCCAGGCGGAGTCCACGACCACCGCGTCGGGCTTGGGCTCCTGGTCGAACTCCTCCTCCATCCGCTGCGCGGACCCGACCGTGACGGCGAAGAACGTGACCATCGAGGCGGCCAGCAGCAGCGGCATCGCCACGGACGCGGACCGCTGCGGCACCCGCCGCACCTCGGCCGCGGCGAGCTTCCACTGCGCGCCCCCGAAGCGGCTCGCGACCGACCCGAAGACCCGGCCCAGGCCGGGCACGACGACCGGCCCGAGCACCCCGAACAGGCCGAACACGGCGGTGATGCCGGAGAACAGGACGAGGAAGATCGCCGCGATCGAGCCCTGGGCGAGGACGCCGAGCGCGCCCAGCACCGCGGCCAGGACGACGAGGACGACACCGAACACGCGACGGCGGCGGACGACGGCCGCGTCCGGCGTTTGCCCTTCGGAGGTCCGCAGCGCGGCCAGCGGCGAGACCCTGGACGCGGCGAGCGCGGGCCGCACGGCGGCGAACGCGCTCAGCGCGGCGGCGGTGACGACACCGGTGGTCAACTGGACCGCGTTCGGCAGCAGGGCCGGGCTCAGCGCCACCGCGCCCATGATCGAGGACAGGCCGGTGACGTCGAACAGCCTGGCCAGCAGCCACGCCACCGCGCCGCCGAGCACCGCGCCGACCGCGCCCGCGACGGCGCCCGTCAGCAGCGCTTCGAGCAGGTTCGCCCGGACGAGTGGTCCTCGGTGGGCGCCGAGGCAGCGCAGCAGGGCGGTGTGCCGCTGCCGCTGGAGGTAGACGGCGCGGTAGGTCGCCGAGGCGACGAAGACGGACGTGGCCAGGGCCAGGATGCTGAACGGCAGGAGCATCAGCGCGATGTCCTGGCCCGGCTCCTCGGCGGAGACCGAAGCGGCGGTGTCCACCCGGAAGCCCTGCCCCGCGGCGGCGGCCACCGCGGCCGCGTCACCGCCGGTGACGTGCAGCGACAGCACGCTCGGCGTCGGGTCGAGCTTCGCCGCGAGGTCCTCGCCGACCACGATCACCGGCTCCTCGGCGAGCGAGCCGCGCTTGGTGACGCCCCGGACGACGACGTCGAGCGCCCGCCCCTCGGCGTCGGCGACCCGCACCGCCGACCCCGGCGCGAGACCGTGCTCGTGGGCGGTGACCCGGTCGACGGCGATCTCCCCGTCGCGCCCCGGCGTGCGGCCCTCCAGCAGCGGCACGCGCCGCTGGTCCGCCCGGTCGACCTCGACGTCGGCGTCGCTGCGGCGCGCCCCGGCCCGGCCGTCGAGCAGCAGGTCGACGCGCACCTGCCGGACCTGCCGCACCGAGGTCACCCCGGCGACGCCCGCGACCCGGTCGGCGACCGAGCCGTCCAGCACGGCGTCGTCGTGCGGCGCCGGGCGGACCACCAGGTCCACCCCGGGCGGCACGACCGGCGCGCCCTCGGCGGTCGCGCGGACCATGGCGTCGCTGAGCATCAGGGCGGCCAGCAGGCACGCGACGCCGACGACCAGGGCGACACCGGGCAGCACGGCGCGGCCGGGACGGTCGCGGAACTCGGCGACCGCGAGCCGCAGGGATGTGGGCACAACTCCTCCTCGTGACGCGAACGGCACGACGGTAGGAACAGCGGGTGTCGGCGGGCGTCGGCCCGGAGTAGCACCCGCCGGTACGACCTGGGGAGGATCACCGCGTGGAACAGGTGCAGATCGTCGACCCCGACGGCAACCCGGTGGGCTCGGCGTCGCGGGCGCGGGTGCGGGCCGAAGGGCTGTGGCACGCGTGCGCGGCCGTCGTGGTGCGGTCAACCGACGGCGAACGGGTGTACGTGCACCGCCGGACCGACACCAAGGACGTCTACCCCGGCCTGTACGACCCGACGTGCGGCGGCGTGGTCGCGGCGGGCGAGGCGCCCGGCGAGTGCGCGGCGCGCGAGCTGGCCGAGGAGCTGGGTGTGCGGGCCGTCCCGGCGTTCCGGTTCCGGACGACGTTCACCGATGGAACCATCCGGTACGTCGCCCACGTTTACGAGGTGCGCAGCGACGGCCCGTTCACCCACCAGCCCGAGGAGGTCGCGTGGGGCGGGTGGGTGGACCTGGCGGAGGTGCGCGCGAAGGCGGACGACCCGGACTGGCCGGTCGTCCCGGACGGCCGGTTCCTGGTCAAGGAGTGGTTCGCGTGGGTGTCGGGATGATGTTCGCGATGTCCATCCCCGGGTTGGCCGTGCTGCTCGTCGTGCTGGCGGCGGTCGAGCGCGCCGTGCGGTGGGCGCGGCGGCGCAAGGGCCACCCGGTGGCGGTCGCGGCGGGCGTGGACCAGTTCACCACCCTGTTCACCGGCGGCAAGCAGGTCGAGCTGGACCAGCGGCAGACCGAGCTGGTGCTGCGCGACGACGAGGAGGTCGGCGCCCCGCCGCGCGGCCCGATCGACCTGGCGTCCGGCTCCGTGCGGCTCACCCCCAGGCCAGGGACGCCCGAGTAGCCCAGTACCGCTCGGCGGGCTCGGCGAGGCCGGCCAGCTCGTCCGGGTCCAGCTCCACCTCGCCCGCCCGCAGGTTGGCGTGCAGCTGGTCGACGCTCGCCGCACCGGACAGCACCACGTCCACCCACGGCTGGGCGCGCACGGCGGCCAGCGCGACGGCGTCCGGGCCCACGCCGTGCCGGTCGGCCAGCTCCCGCACCCGCGCGGGCGGGTCCACGGCGAGGCGGCCGTTGGCCATGCCCTCCTTGACGAACACCTCCGCACCGGCCGCGCCCGCCGCCGCCAGCGCCTCGCCGGCGGACGTCTCCAGGACGTTCCAGGTGGACTGCACGGCGTCGAACAGCCGCCGCCCCTCGACCTCGATGTCCAGGGCGCGCCGCACGGTCTCGGCCTGCCGGGGACCGGAGGTGGAGAAGCCCAGCCGGACACCGGAGTCGCGCAGCTCCCCCAGCGCCACGAGCAGGTCGACGTCGCCGAACAGCGGGCTGTCGTCGGTCAGCGAGTGCACTTTGTACAGTCCGACGTGCGCGCCGAGCAGGTCCCGCGTCTCCTGCCACTGCCGGGTGAAGCGGGCGCGGGAGTGCTCCTTGACCTCGTGCACGTCGGCGTCGCGCCGCCAGTCCGCGACGTAGGCGTACCCCCACTTGCTGGACACCCGCACGTCCCGGTGGCCGCGGTCGGCCAGCCACCCGGCCAGGAACTCCTCGGCGCGGCCGTACGAGCGGGCCGCGTCGACCCGCCGCACGCCCGCCCCGTAGGCGGCGTCCAGCACCGCGTGGCACTGGGCGCGCATGGCGTCCACGTCGCGGTGCTCCGGGAGCGCGCCGTCCCGGCCGAGGTTGATGTAGGCGGGGCGGCCGAGGGCGGCGAGTCCTAGGGCGAAGTCGGGCACCCGGACACGGTAACCGCCGGTCCCGGGGGACCGCCGTCCACGCGCCCGGCAGCCGGTCGACAACACCCGACAGCGCGTCCGGGCGCCCTGCCGGGGTGTTCCGGCACCTCAGGCGGTCCGGCACCGGTCCCGGACCTCGGGGAGCCGCCGGAAGCCGGCCGACTCGTAGGTGGCGACGGCCCCGACGTTGGCGCTCGGGGTGCAGACGAGCGCGCTCGACGAACCGAGCCGCCGGAGCGCGGCCGCCGCGGCGACGGTGATCGCCCTGCCGTGGCCACGGCCGCGGTGTTCCCGGTGCACGCCCATCGGTTCGAGCAACCCCGGCCTCCCCGGCCCGGCCGACCACACCGTCACCGCCGCCACCGCCTCGCCCCCGTCGTCGTACGCGACCAGGCACCGGGCGTCGGAGTACGGCACCCCGGCCGCCATCGCCCGCCACCGCTCGTCGGTGAACGTCGACCCGTCGAACGACGCCCGCTGCACGGCGGCCCGCACCCGCGCCCGCTCCGGTCCGACCACCTCGACCCGCACCCCCGGCTCCCCCACCGGCTCCGCGAGGTCGCGGCGCAGCGGCGTCCACGGCTCGGCGACACCCCACCCCTCCCGGGACAGCAGGTCGTGCACCAGCGCGCCCACCGGGGCCTCCACGCCCACCCCGCCCGCCGGGAGCACGCCGCGCTCCGGGTCGGCCACGTCCTCGACCACCCGCCGCGCCAACTCCTCGTCCCGCAGCGCGTCCGGCGCGACCGTCAACCGCACCAGCTCGGCACCGTCCAGCAACCCGACGGCGAGCACCCGCCCGTCCCGGCTCCACGTCCGGACCGCCGCGGCCGTCGCCTCCGCGCCGAACCGCCAGAACCAGCCCAGGTCCCCCGGGTGCAACTGCGCGGGCGCCCCGTCGTGCTGCCACTCCCGCAGCACGCCCGCGACCTCGCCCAGCCCGTCGACCCCCGGCGTGCCCAGCACGATCGTCATGCCCCCGATCACACACCACCGCCCCGACGCCCCGCACCCGGTTTCACGCGTCCCGGCGCAGCAGGGCTGTCGCGCCGGCTCCCAGGACCAGGACCAGGTAGACGACCATCGTCAGGGCCGCGGCCGAGGGCGTCAGCGGGGGTTCGGGGACCGTCCCCGCCAGTTGGGGGGCCAGGTTGGGCAGCATGACCGCGTAGACCCGTTCGTTCCACGGTGGGGGCAGCAGGAGGGTCACCACCGGGAGGATGAACAGGAGGGCGCACAGGGTCACCAGGGCGCCCGCTGTCGAGCGGAGCAGGAAGCCCAGGCCCAGGCCCACCAGGGCGAGCAGGACCAGGGAGGCCGTGTCGGCGAGCAGGGTCGGCAGGGCGTCGCCCAGGGAGGCGTGGGCGGAGATCGGCTCGGGGCGGTCGCCGGTGATCAGTTCGCCCGCCGCGTAGGACGCCCCCACCGCCAGGGCTCCCACGACCAGGGCCACCGCGGCCACCACGGCGGTCTTGGCCAGGAGGAACGCCCCTCGCCTCGGGACCGAGACCAGCGCCGCCCGGATCATGCCGGTGCCGTACTCGGAGGTGACGGCCAGCGCGCCCAGCGCGCCCAGGCAGAACTGGGCGAACGGGACGACGATCACGCTCGGGTCGGCGCGGTCGAACCGCTGCTGCCGGTCGGGTGGGGCGGTGTCCCAGTCGGCGGTCATCAGGTAGGAGATCACCGCGCCCGCGAGCAGGGTCAGCGCGATGGCCAGCAGCAGGTAGGTCGTGGAGCGGACCGACCTGATCTTCAGCAGTTCCGAGCTCAGCACGCCGGTCATCGCGCGCCCTCCTTCGTGCGGTATTCCGCGCTGTCCTCGGTCAGTTCGAGGTAGGCGTCCTCCAGCGACGCGCTGCGCGGGGTCAGTTCGTGGACGGGGATCTGCCGCCGGGCGGCGAGGTCGGCGATGCCGGGCGCGTCGAGCCCGTGCACGAGCAGGGCGCCGTCCTCGTCCTCGGTGACCGAGGCGCCCGCCTCGGCGAGGACGCGGAGCAGGGCGTCCGCCCTGGGCGAGCGCACCAGGACGTCCCTCTTGAACTTCTCCTGGAGGTCCTTCATGGACGCCTCCAGGATGAGCCTGCCCCGCCCGACCACCACGACCCGGTCGGCGGTCAGCGCCATCTCGCTCATCAGGTGGCTGGACACCAGCACGGTGCGGCCCTCCCGGGCCAGGTCGCGCATCAGGTGCCTGATCCAGCGGATGCCCTCCGGGTCGAGCCCGTTGACCGGCTCGTCGAACAGGAGCACGCCCGGGTCGCCCAGCAGGGCCGCCGCCACGCCGAGGCGCTGCCGCATGCCCAGCGACAGGGTGCCGACCCGACGCTTCGCGACGCTCGCGAGACCCACCTGTTCGAGGGTCTCGGCGGCCCGGCGGTCCGGGATGCCGTTGCCGCGGGCCAGCACCCGCAGGTGGTCGTACGCCGTTCGGCCGCCGTGGACGGCGCCCGCGTCGAGCAGCGCGCCCACCTCGTGCACGGGTCTGCGCAGCGCGGCGTAGCGCCGGCCGTTGACCAGCGCCTCGCCGCTGGTCGGCCGGTCCAGGCCGAGGATGGCGCGCATGGTGGTCGACTTGCCCGCGCCGTTCGGGCCGAGGAACCCGGCGACGTAGCCGGGCTCCACCTCGAAGCTCAGGTCGTCGACGGCCCTCGTGCTGCCGTACCGCTTGGTCAAGTGCCTGACTTGGATCATGGGGTGAAGCTTGCCGAGGCGGGTGGGGTGGGCGGATCGGACGAGGGTCCGGTCTCTCGGATCGGACCGTGGTCCGATGCCCCGGCCGGCGGACCCCGGTTACGGTTCGGCCCGTGAAGTCCCGCCTGCTGCGCCTGCTGCCCACCGCCTACCCGTACCTGTTGGACGTGGTGGTCTCGGTGGTCTTCGTGCTGGCCTACCTCAGCTTCGCCGAGATGAGCACCGCCCCCCTGTGGCTGGGCTACCCGCTCGCGGTGCTCGTGGGCGCGCCGCTGGCGATGCGGCGCGGCCGGCCGCTGCTCACCCTCGGCATCGTGCTCGTGGCGCAGAACGTCGCCACGATCGCCCACATCACCCTGGAGCCCTACGGGGCGACGGCGTTCGCGATGTACATGGTGGCGGCGACGAGCCCGCGCCGGGTCGCGGTGTGGTCGCTGGTGGTGTCGCTGGGCCTCGCGGCGGGGGCCATCACGATCGGCGAGCCGTGGCCGGACGACATCGGGCTGGTCCTGTTCGCCTCGCTGTGCGTGGGCACGGCGTGGGCGCTGGGCCGGGTGACGCGGGTCCGGCGCGCCTACGAGGCGCGCAGGGCGGCCCAGGCGGCGTCGAGGGCGGTCATCGAGGAGCGGATGCGGATCGCCCGCGAGCTGCACGACGTGGTCGCGCACAGCCTCAGCCTCATCGCGGTCCAGGCGGGCACCGCCGCGCACGTGCGCGACCCGGCGGTGTCCGAGGAGGCGCTGCGGGTGATCGAGACGGCCTCGCGCGGCACCCTGGTGGAGATGCGCCGGCTGCTCGGCGTGCTGCGCTCGGAGGACGCGGAGGCGGAGCTGGCGCCCATGCCGAGCATGACCGACCTGCCGGAGCTGGTGTCGCGGGCCTCGCTCGCCGGGGTGACCGTCGACCTGTCGGTGCGGGGGGACGTACCGGAGGTGCTGGCGCTCACGGTGTACCGGATCGTGCAGGAGTCGATCACGAACGTGGTCAAGCACGCCGCGCCCGCGTCGTGCGCCGCCGAAGTCGAGGTGTCCGGTTCGTCCGTGTCGGTGGCGGTGGTGGACGACGGCCCCGGCGAGCGGATCGCGACCGGCCGGGGCGAGGGCCACGGGCTGATCGGGATGCGGGAGCGGGTGGCGGTGTACGGCGGGACGTTCTCGGCCGGGCCGCGGACGGGCGGCGGCTTCGAGGTGCGGGCGGAGGTGCCGCTGCCGTGATCGACGCCGACGTGATCGATGCCGCCGTGATCGACGTGGTGGTGGTGGACGACCAGGCGCTGCTGCGCGGCAGCTTCCGGGTGCTCGTGGACTCCGCGCCCGACCTGCGGGTCGTCGGCGAGGCCGGTGACGGCGCGGAGGCCGTGTCGGTGGTGCGGCGGACCTCGCCGGACGTGGTGCTGATGGACATCCGCATGCCGGGCGTGGACGGCATCACGGCCACCCGCGAGGTGGTCGCCTCGACCTCGGCCAGGGTGTTGATCCTGACCACCTTCGACCTGGACGAGTACGTCTACTCGGCGCTGCGGGCCGGGGCGAGCGGGTTCCTGCTCAAGGACACTCCCCCGGCCGAGCTGCTGGCCGCGATCCGGGTCGTGGCGGCGGGCGACTCGCTGCTGTCGCCGTCGGTGACCAGGCGGTTGGTGGCGGAGTTCGCGCGCGCCCCCGAGCAGCGGGAGGTCCGGCTGGAGGGCGTCACCGAGCGCGAGCGGGAGGTGCTGCTCCTCATCGCGCGGGGGCTGTCGAACACCGAGATCATGGCCGAGCTGCACCTGTCGGCGGGCACGGTGAAGACCCACGTGGGGCGGCTGCTGCACAAGCTCCAGGCCCGCGACCGGGCCCAGCTCGTCATCGCGGCGTACGAGTCGGGCCTGGTCACCGCCCGGTCCTAGCCGGTACACCCGGCGTTGGCCGGTCCGCCACCCGCGCCCGGTAGGTGTAGTGGTGGAGAAGTGGCGGGAGCCCGCCCGGCACGGTGGCCGGACGGGCTCCTCGTCGGTACCGACGTTCGGTGGAGCGGCCCTACAGGTACTGACCGGTGTTGGTGGCGGTGTCGATCGCCCGACCCGACTCCTGGTTCTTGCCGGTCACGAGCGTGCGGATGTAGACGATCCGCTCGCCCTTCTTGCCCGAGATCCGCGCCCAGTCGTCCGGGTTGGTCGTGTTGGGCAGGTCCTCGTTCTCGGCGAACTCGTCGACGATCGCGTCGAGCAGGTGGCGCACCGACAGGCCCGGCTGCTTGGTGTCCAGCAGGCTCTTGATGGCCGCCTTCTTGGCGCGGTCGACGATGTTCTGGATCATGGCGCCGGAGTTGAAGTCCCGGAAGTACAGGACCTCCTTGTCACCGTTGGCGTAGGTGACCTCCAGGAACCGGTTCTCCTCGGACTCCTCGTACATCCGCTCGACGGTGTGCTGCACCATGCCGTCGATGCACGCCACCGGGTCGCCGCCGAACTCGGCGAGGTCGTCGGCGTGGATCGGCAGGTCGGGCGTGAGGTACTTGTTGAAGATGTCCTTCGCGCCCTCGGCGTCCGGGCGCTCGATCTTGATCTTCACGTCGAGCCGGCCGGGACGCAGGATGGCCGGGTCGATCATGTCCTCGCGGTTGGAGGCGCCGATCACGATCACGTTCTCCAGGCCCTCGACGCCGTCGATCTCGCTGAGGAGCTGGGGCACGATCGTGGTCTCGACGTCGGAGGACACGCCCGAACCGCGGGTGCGGAAGATCGAGTCCATCTCGTCGAAGAACACGATCACCGGGGTGCCCTCGGACGCCTTCTCGCGCGCCCGCTGGAAGATCAAGCGGATGTGCCGCTCGGTCTCGCCCACGAACTTGTTGAGCAGCTCGGGGCCCTTGATGTTGAGGAAGTAGCTCTTGGCCTCGCGGTGGCCCTCGCCGCGCGCGGCGAAGACCTGCTTGGCCAGGGAGTTCGCCACCGCCTTGGCGATGAGCGTCTTGCCGCACCCGGGAGGGCCGTACAGCAGCACGCCCTTGGGCGGGCGCAGCTTGTACTCGCGGAAGAGGTCGGCGTGCAGGAAGGGCAGCTCCACGGCGTCGCGGATCTGCTCGATCTGCCGGAACAGGCCGCCGATGTCCTCGTACTTGACGTCCGGCACCTCCTCCAGCACGAGGTCCTCGACCTCGGCCTTGGGGACCCGCTCGTAGGCGAACCCGGCCTTGGAGTCGACCAGCAGCGAGTCGCCCGCCTTGAGCGGCGAGTCCATCAGCGGCTGGGCGAGCCAGACGACCCGCTCCTCGTCGGCGTGGCCCACGACCAGGGCCCGACCGATCGTGGTGTCGGCCTCTTCCGACTCGAGGACCTCGCGCAGCGTGCAGACCTCGCCGGTCCGCTCGAAGCCGCCGCCCTCGACCACGGTCAACGCCTCGTTCAGGCGCACCGACTGGCCCAGGACCAGCGACGACGTCTCGACCGCGGGCGAGACCGACACCCGCATCCGACGGCCTGAGGTGAACACGTCCACCGTGCCGTCCTCGAACCGCGCCAGGTACACGCCGTAGCCGCTGGGCGGCTGGGCGAGGCGGTCCACCTCCTCGCGCAGCGCGAGCAGCTGGCTCCGTGCTTCTCGAAGGGTGTCGATGAGCTTCGTGTTGCGCTCGGTCAGTTGGCTGACGCGCTCCGTCGCCTCCGCCAACCGCTGCTCCAGCAGGCGGACGTGTCGTGGGGATTCCGTCAACTTGCGGCGCAGCAACGCGATCTCGTCCTCGAGGAACCGGATCTGCGCAGTCAGCTCACCAGAGTTGTTGCCCTTGTTCAGCTCGCCGCCCTCATCGGGCTGGCTGCCGGGATGACCGTGCTGCATGTCGGCACCCTCCTCCCGTGTACGTACGACAACGGTACCGGCGATCACCGACAAAAGCCGCCACCCTGCGAGTTCCCGGGCGTCGCGTGATCACGCATTCCGCCCGCTCGGCCGGATGAACTGCTCCATACCGGTGTCAGCCGGAACCTCCTACCCGCTACGGTGCGTCTCTAACACGAGTGCCACGTGCGTGGTCCGGGCAGTCTCCACTGCCACCAGCGCAAAGTTCTAGGAGAACGTGATGTCCGTCCCGCCGCAGCAGCCGGAACCCCACGGTCAGCAGCCGGGTCCATTTGGCCAACAACCAGGCCAATTCGGTCAGCAGCCGGGGTACGGCCAGCAGCCCGGCGGGTACCCGCCACCGCCCCAGGGCTTCCCACAGGGTGGACAGCAGCCCGGCTACGGGACCCCGCCGGCCGGGCAGCCGCAGCCCGGCTACGGCCCTCCGCCCGGCGCCCACGGGCAGCCCCAGCAGCCCGGACAGCCCGGTTACGGCCAGCAGCCGTACGGACCGCAAGGCCAGTTCAACCAGCCCGGTTACGGCCAACCGGGTGGTTTCGGCGACCCGTACGGCGCGCCGCCCAAGAAGAGCCCGCTGCCGTGGGTCCTCGGGGGCGTCGGCGCGCTGGTCGTCATCGGCGTGGTGGTCACGTTGGTGCTGACGCTGGGCGGCGGGAGCAACGGCACGGCCAAGGACGCGGCGGACGGCTTCGCGGCGGCCGTCTCGGCCAAGGACTACGAGAAGCTCGGCAAGCTGACCTGCGCCGAGGACCAGAAGGACGTCGAGGACCTGAAGAAGGCGTTCGACCCGGACGCGATGAGCGCCGAGATCGACAAGCAGCTCGAAGGCCTGCCCGAGGAGGCGAAGGAGCAGGCCAGGAAGATGCAGGAGGCGATCAAGGACATCAAGATCGTCGCCACCGTCGACAAGGTCGAGGAGAAGAGCGACACCCAGGCCGAGGCGACCATGACCATCAAGCTGGAGGGCATCCCCGGCGACATGCAGGGGATGATGAAGGACTCGCAGACCGACACGGTCTCGTTCACCAAGACCGACGACGGCTGGGTCGCCTGCGGCAACTGAACCCCGCCGCGACCGGCCCCACGACGTCCGACGGCCCCGCCCACCACCTGGTGGACGGGGCCGTCGTGCCTGGTCAGCCCTTGGACGGCCGGCGCTGCGGGCGGGGCGGGGTGACGCCGTCGGCGAGCCTGCGGGTGGTCAGCAGGAACGCGGTGTGGGCGATCATCCGGTGCTCGGGCCGCACGGCCAGGCCCACCGAGTGCCACGGCCGCACGAGGGTCTCCCACGACTGGGGCTCGGTCCAGTGCTGCTGCTCCCGGATGGCCTCGGTGACCTTGGACAGCTGGGTCGTGGTCGCCACGTAGACGACCAGCACGCCGCCGGGGATCAGGTTCTTCGACACGGTCGGCAGCACGTCCCAGGGGGCGAGCATGTCGAGGACCACCCGGTCGACCTCGCCCTCGTGCTCGACGAGGTCGCTCACGGTCAGCGACCAGTTGCCGGGCCGCTCGCCGAAGAACTGCTCGACGTTGCGGATCGCGTGGTCGGCGTGGTCCTGGCGCACCTCGTAGGAGATCACGCTGCCCTTCTCGCCGACCGCGCGCAGCAACGAGCAGGTCAGGGCCCCGGAACCGGCGCCGGCCTCCAGCACCCGGGCACCGGGGAAGATGTCGCCGTACATGACGATCTGGGCGGCGTCCTTGGGGTAGATCACCTGGGCGCCCCGCGGCATGGACAGCACGTAGTCGGCCAGCAGCGGTCGCAGGGCCAGGAACGACGTGCCGCCGACGGAGACCACCACCGACCCCTCGGGCTGCCCGATCAGCTTGTCGTGCGGCAGGGCACCGCGGTGGGTGTGGTACTCCTTGCCCGGTTCGAGCACGATGGTGTAGTGCCGTCCCTTCGGGTCGGTCAACTGCACCCGGTCTCCGGGCTGGAACGGACCACTGGCGGTGCTCACCGCGGCGAACCTCCTGCTTGGACGCGCGTCAACAGCGCACGATCGTCGCACGGCCGCCGCGGCGCGCTACCGGCGGGACTTCCCGGTCTCGGTGAACGAGTGGTGTACCGGCCAGCCGAGCAGCCAGATGATCCCGACCACGGTCATCACGCCCATCTGGTCGAGCAGCGTCCCGGTGCGCTCCGGCGTCGAGACGACGTGCACCAGCAGCAGCACGACGGCGCCCGCGATGGCCCAGGCCAGCGCGAACTTGCCCCACTCGCGCCACTCGTAGCGCACCTTCGCCGGGCCGCGCTTGGGCGGCTTGACCGGCGGCGGACCGCCCGCGAAGCGGTGGTGGAAGCGCTGGTCGAGCCAGCGCAGCCCGCTGTGCCCGAACGCCACGCTGATGCCCAGGTAGATGGCGGCCAACCCGTGCGCCGCGTTCCCCTCACCCCCTCTCCTCAGGTCGACGACGGTCGCGACCAGCAGCACCACGTCCACCAGGGGGGTGCACACCAGCAGGACCGAGCTGAGCCTGCGCATCCGCAGCACGTACCGGGCGAACAGGCCGGCTACCAGCACGACCCAGAACCCGATCTCGCACGCCACAATGATGACCAACAACGGTTCGACCACGGTCCCAGCGTGGTCGTGCGCGCCGGCGGGCGCGTCGTCGGTGCGACCCACCCGGGTGTCATCACTTCGTATGACGCCCCCGTCCGGGTGCTGTGCTGTGATGGCGGCGTGCAGCTCCAGCGGATCCGCCGCGACCTGCTCACCGCGGTGGCGTTCTTCGCCGTGGGGCTGGTCCTCCACCTGCTCAACATCGACCTGGTGCTCGGCGGCCGGGACGCGGACGTACCCCTCGGCACCCGGCTCGCCGTGCTCGGCGTGGCGTGCGCGGGCCAGGTGTTCCGCCGCACGGTGCCCGTCGCGGCCCTCGTCGTGGTCTTCGCCGCGACGGCGGTCGACCTGTCCCTGGGGTTGCGGCTCTCGGTGGTGCTGGTGTGCGTCGACGTGCTGTTCGCGGCGGCGCTGCACGGCCCGCGGCGGCTGCACCAGGTGCTCGTGGGCGCGGTCGGCGCGCTGACCCTGGGCACCGCGGCCGTGGTCGCGGTGGTCGGCGACTGGCGGTCGTCGTTCTACGCCGGCCTCCAGGTGTTCTCGCTGCTCGTGGCGCCGGTGTGGTGGGCGACGAACGTGCGGCAGCACCGCGAGGGGGCCGAGCAGGTCGCCCGGATCGCCGAGCTGGACCGGCGGGCGGCGGTGGGTGCCGAGCGCACCCGCATGGCCCGTGACCTGCACGACGTGGTCGCCGGGCACCTGTCCGCCATCGCGATCCAGTCCGAGGCGGTGCTCTCGCTGCGCGACGGCGACCCGGAGACCGCGCGCACGGTGCTGAAGTCGGTCCGCGAGAACAGCGTGCGCGCCCTGGAGGAGATGCGGATGATGATCGACGTGCTGCGCGCGGAGGAACCGCTGGACGCGCCGGTCGCCGTGCGGCTGTCCGACGCGGACCGCCTGGTGGAGTCGGCGCGGGCGGCCGGGCTGGACGTGGAGTTCCGGGGCGCGGACGTCGACGACCTGCCGGTGGCGGTGGACGTCGCGGCCTACCGGATCGTGCAGGAGGCGTTGACCAACGCGGTGAAGCACTCGTCCGGCGCGCACGCGTCGGTGGAGCTGGAACGGCAGGTCAGGCGGTTGGTGCTGGTCGTGCGCAACCCTGCGGACGAGGTGGAGCCGGGCACCGGGACGGGGTTGGTGAGCATGGCGGAACGCGCTCAGGCGGTGCTCGGGTCGTTCTCGGCGGGCCGCGACGGCGGCGAGTGGGTCGTGCGGGCGGAGCTGCCGCTGTGATCCGGGTGCTGGTGGCCGACGACCACGCCGCGATCCGGGCCGGGCTCGTGATGATCCTGGGCGGCGCGGACGGCGTCGAGGTGGTCGGCGAGGCGGGTGACGGCGCGACGGCGGTGCGGATGACCCGGTCGCTGCGGCCCGACGTGGTGCTGATGGACATCCGGATGCCGGGCACGGACGGCATCGAGGCGACGCGGCAGATCGGCGACGTGGCGGACGTGCTGGTGCTGACGACGTTCGACCTGGACGAGTACGTGTCCGGGGCGCTG
Source organism: Saccharothrix sabaoui (assembly GCF_051756985.1). Lineage (NCBI taxonomy): Bacteria > Bacillati > Actinomycetota > Actinomycetes > Pseudonocardiales > Pseudonocardiaceae > Saccharothrix > Saccharothrix sabaoui. Next base: position 29,975 of record NZ_JBPKJK010000017.1, on the reverse strand, counting down.
CGGGCGGGCGCGGCGGGGTTCCTGCTGAAGTCCGTGGAGGCGCCCGCGCTGGTGGAGGCGGTGCGGCGGGTCGCGGCGGGTGACGGCGTGCTCGCGCCCAGCGTGACGCGGCGGGTGATGCGGGAGTTCGCCTCGGCCGCGCCCCGGACCCGCCCGGCGGGCCTGGACTCGCTGACCGAGCGCGAGGTCGACGTGCTGCGCTGCCTCGGCGAAGGGCTGTCGAATCACCAGATCGGGCGAAAGCTGCACATCGGCGAGACGACGGTGAAGACGCACGTGTCGCGGGTGCTGACGAAGCTGGACCTGCGGTCGCGGGTGCAGGCGGCGATCCTGGCCCAGGAGGCGAACCTGCTCAGCGGCGGTCGGTAGGCGGTCCGGGCCGACAGCGGTCCGGGCTCAACGGCGGTCCAGGGCGGCCTTGAGGTCCTCGCGCCGCAGCACGCCCGCGGGCCTGCCCTCCAGGTCGACGACCAGGTACTCCCAGGCCGCGGTGCCGCGGACGCGCTCGACCACCTCGTCGCCGCTCTCGTTCTCCAGCAGCACGGTCTCCGGCCGGATCGGCACGGCGGCCTGCTCGGCGGGCGCGTGCGGCGAGGTCGAGGCGAGCTGCCGGGCCATCTCCCGGTCGAGCAGGCCGGCCGCGACGCCGTCCGCGCGGACCAGCACCACGCCCCGGCCCGCGGACGCGGTCAGCGCGCCCGACACGGGGCTCTCGGCGGGCAGTTGCAGCACGGGGCGGACCAGCTCGGTGAGCGTGAGGCCCTCCGGCCAGGTCCGCCGGTGCTCGGCGGCCAGCTCGCCGCGCGCGCCGGCCAGCACGAACCAGGCCGTGAGCAGGCACACGCCGAACCTGATCCAGCGGTCCTCGGCCCCGTCGAACAGGCCCCACAGCGCCCACGCCACCAGCAGCGCGGCCACCGCCCCGCCGCCGACCACCGCGGCCCTGGTACCCGCCGCTCGGCGGCCCGTGACGGCCCAGACGCCGGCGCGCAGGATGCGCCCGCCGTCCAGCGGCAGCCCCGGGAGCAGGTTGAACACCGCCACGGCGGCGTTGGCGAACGCGGTCTGCGCGATCAGCAGCCACACCGCGTCGGGTCGCGGGATCGCGGCGGCGGCCAGCGCGAACGCCCCCGCCAGCACGATCGAGACCACCGGTCCGGCCGCGGCGATGGCGCCCTCGTGCGCGGGTTTGGCGGGGGTGCGCATCACCTCGGACACGCCGCCCAGCAGGAACAGCCGCAACCGGCGGACCGGCAGGCCCAGGTGCAGCGCGACGAGGCTGTGGCCCAGCTCGTGGGCGAGCACCGACAGGCCCAGGAAGACGGCGAACGTGGCCGCGAGCAGCACGCCGGTGATCCCGCCCGCGCCGGGGGCGAGGCGCCCGACCATCGGGGCGTAGAGCACGACGATGGCCGCCGACCCCAGCCACCACGACGGCGCGAGCAGCACCGGTATCCCGGCCGCGCGGAACAGCGGCAGCCCACCGTCCCGGCCGACCTGCCGTCGCCAACCCGTCGTCGCCACGTCCAGAGCCTAGGTGCCCCGGTGTATCAGCGCTGTGATCCCGACCAGGGCGTTTGGAGGTGATCTTGTCGGTGGGGTGGCCTATCGTTCCCGCCATGGCAGTGCCGACAACCGAGCGCCCCGTTCGCAGGCCAGCGCTCTCCCCGTCCCGTGCGGGCGACTTCAAGCAGTGCCCGCTGCTCTACCGGTTCCGCGCCGTCGACCGGCTGCCGGAGAAGCCGACCAGGGCGCAGGTGCGGGGCACGGTGGTGCACGCGGTGCTGGAGGACCTGTTCGGGCTGCCCGCCCGGGAGCGGGTCCCGGAGCGGGCCCGCGAGCTGGTGGGCCCCGCGTGGGAGCGGGTGCGGGCGGAGCGGCCGGAGTTCGCCGGGCTGTTCGAGGCCGACGACCCGGAGCAGGAGACGTGGCTGGCCTCCGCCGAGGGGCTGCTGGACGGCTACTTCGGGTTGGAGGACCCGCGCCGGTTCGACCCGGACGCCCGCGAGCTGCTGGTCGAGTGGGAGCTGCCGTCCGGGGTGCTGCTGCGCGGCTACGTCGACCGGGTGGACGTGGCGCCGACCGGCGAGATCCGGGTGGTCGACTACAAGACGGGCGCCGCGCCGCGCGAGGTGGGCGAGGCCAAGGCGCTGTTCCAGATGAAGTTCTACGCGCTGGTGCTGTGGCGGCTGCGCGGCGAGGTGCCCCGCCAGCTGCGGTTGATGTACCTGGCCGACCGGCAGGCGCTGGCCTACCAGCCGGACGAGGCGGAGCTGGCCCGGTTCGAGCGCACCCTGGAGGCGATCTGGGACGCCATCCTGCGCGCGGCGAAGACGGGCGACTTCCGGCCGAACCCGAGCAAGCTGTGCTCCTACTGCGACCACAAGGCGCTGTGCCCGGCGTTCGACGGCACCCCGCCGCCCTACCCGGGCTGGCCGGAGCCGGACGCGGGCGTGGAGACGGTGCTGGACAGGGCGGACTAGTGGCGTTCTACGAGCGGCTCGACGAGGGCCGGTTCGCCTCGACCCCGCACACGTCGGGTCCGTGGTCGGGCGAGAGCCAGCACCTCGGGCCGCCGTCGGCGCTGCTGGTGCGGGCGGTGGAGTGGCGGTCGGTCGGCGGCGCCTTCGGGCCGGGCGACGCCGTGGTGTGGGCGCGACCGCGGGTGCCGGTGGTGGCGGGCGAGGAACCGACCGCCCTCCAGCGGCTGTTCGCGATAGCCGACTCGGCCGGCGGCGTGTCGAGCCGGCTGGACGTCGCGAAGTGGTACTCGATCAACACCGACCTGACCGTGCACCCGCACCGGGAGCCGGTCGGCGAGTGGTTCGCCCTCGACGCGCGCACGGTGATCGGCCCGGCGGGCGTCGGCGTGGCGACCAGCGAGCTGCACGACGAGTCGGGTCCCGTGGGTCGCGGCGCGCAGTCGCTGTTCGTGCGGGAGCGCTAGGGCGCGTCGAGCGCGCGGTAGTGCTCGACGGTCGGGAACGGGTCGTAGAAGTGGTGCAGCAGCGCCTTCCACCGCGGGTACAGCGGGCCCTGCCGGAAGCCGACCGTGTGGTCCTCCAGGCGTTCCCACCACACCAGCAGCAGGTAGCGGGACGGCTGCTCGACCGACCGCCGCAGGTCCAGCGAGACGAAGCCCGGCGAGGTGGCGACGACGTCGCGGGCCTCGGCGAACGCCCGCTCGAAGTCCGCCTCCAGGCCGGGGCGGACGTCGAGCGTCGCGGTTTCCAGGATCACAGGTGCTTGTAGACGTCTTCGAGGGTGAGGCCGCGGCCGAGCATCAGCACCTGCACGCGGTACAGCAGCTGCGAGACCTCCTCGGCGAGCCGCTCGTCGGACTCGTGCTCGGCGGCGATCCACACCTCGCCGGCCTCCTCCAGCACCTTCTTGCCCTGCGCATGCACCCCGGCCTCCAGAGCCGCGGCGGTGGCGGAGCCCTCAGGGCGGGTGCGTGCGCGTTCGCTCAGCTCGGCGAACAGCTCGTCGAAGGTCTTCACGGGGTCTGATCCTCGCATCCCCCGAACGGCGGCAGGCCGGTGGGGACCCCGGTTCAGCCGACCGGGACGCGGGTCCGGGCGCGCAGCCCGACGACCTGCGCCACCACCGACGCCGCGGCGAACAGCACGCCCAGCCCGGGGCGCGGCACCGCCACCGGGACGACCCCGGCCCAGGACGCGCCGTCGTACCCGGACGCCACGAGCACCGCCGCCGCGAGCGCCACCGCGCCCACGACCAGGCCGGGCACGGGGCCGGACCGGGCGGGCAGCAGCGCGCACGCGTGCAGCAGCGCCGCCGCACCGAGGTAGAGCCACCACCGGGGCAGCCGCGACAGCTCGACGTCGACCTGCCCGTAGTGCGACCACGGCACGAGCACGGCCAGCACGGTGAGGCTGAGGGCGACGACGGTCCACTTGGCGAGCGGGCTCACCCCGCGAACCCTAGATGCCGTAGCGCGGGGCGGTGAACGGCCACGCCTCGGCGATCCACTTCGGCACGAACGCGTCGAGCGCGCGCTCCAGGTCGGTGCCGACCTTGTCGTCCACGACCCACCAGGAGATCAGCGCCTCGGTGCCCTCCGGGTCGATGTAGACGCACCCGTACAGCTCGGTCTCGTCGGCGTTGAACAAGGCGTAGTTGAACGACAGGTGGTCGTTCTGCTCCTGCTCGTGGCGGGCCAGGTCGACGCGGTCCTGCTCGCGGGTCATGGTGGCGGGCGGCCAGCCCCACGCCTCGCCGTAGAGCGACCAGAGCCGTTCCCGCGACCCCACCACGGCCGGGAAGTCGATGTCCACATCGGACTCGCGGATGGGTCGCAGGTGGTGCTCGGCATCGAGCGGCACGCGGTTCGGGTGGACGAAGTCAGCGGGGAGCCAGGCCATGCGCGGGATTCTGCGTGGCCGGCCGCCGGGCGCGCCACCGAAAATCCGTTGGCACGCGACGTGACCGGGGCCACACTGCTGCGGTGACCTCCCTGGACGGCCTCGTGCTGCGGACCGCGCGCCCCGACGACCTCGACCGGATCGGCGCGCTGCTGGCGGACCGGGGCGACCCCGCGGACGCCGTGGACCACCTGCTGGTGGTGGAGGACCCGGACGCCGGGTGGGAGTCGTGCGCGGTCGTCGTGGACGGCGACCGGGTGGTGTCCACCGCGACCCTGCTGGACGAGACGCTGGTGCTGGCCGGGCTGGAGATCCCGGCGGGCCAGGTCGAACTGGTCGCCACCGATCGCGACTACGAGGGCCGCGGCCTGGTCCGGGCGCTGATGGGCTGGGCGCACGAGCGGTCCGCCGCCCGGGGGCACCTGGTGCAGGTCATGCTCGGCATCCCGTACTTCTACCGGAAGTTCGGCTACACCTACGCGGTGCCGATCGCGGCGACGCGCCCGGTGACCGGCCACCCGGCGGCGGGGGCGCACGCGATCCGCGAGGCGACGGTCGACGACATCCCGGCGATGGCCCGGCTCCAGGACGCCGAGCAGGCGCGCGCCGACCTGTCCATGCCGCACTCCCCCGCCCTGTGGCGCTGGCTGATCTCCCGCGACGGCAGCACCCAGTGGCTGGTCGAACGGGACGGCGTGCCGGTCGCGACGGGCCGCACCACCCCGCCCGACGAGGGCCTGCGGCTGGCCGAGGCCGCCGCGACCGACGAGGCCGCCGGGCACGCGCTGCTCGCGCTGACCGGCGCGCGGGAGGCCACCGAGCGGCCGGGCACGGTGGCGGGCGCCGCGCTGGAGCCGTTCCTGGCGCCGGCCGCCGAGGAGACCAACTCCCACTACGTGCGGGTCGCCGACCCGGTCGCCCTGCTGGAGCACCTGCGGCCGGTGTTCGGGGCGCGGCTCGCGGCGTCGGGGGCGTTCGCCGACCGGGAGGGCGAGGCCGTGGTGTCGTTCTACGGGTCGCACGTGCGGCTGCCGTTCACGGCGGGCGAGGTCGGCCCGGTCGTGGCGGGCGGCACGATGCAGGCACCGGGGGCGGCGGGCGGCGCGGGCGTGGCGCCGGACCTGCTGGCGTCGCTGCTGTTCGGCCCGCACGGCCTCAAGGGCCTCACGGCCCGCCACCCCGACGTCTACCCGGGCCCGAACGCGGACCTGATGCACACCCTGTTCCCGCCGGTGCGCGCCGACATCATGACGTTCTACCTGCCCTGAGCCGCTACCACCCGTACCCGGCGAACTCCACGCCCAGCGCCACGCCCGCGAGCACCAGCAGCACGCCCGCGCAGGCCAGGGCACGTCGGTAGCCGGTGTCGCCGAGCCGGCGCCTGCCCCGCGCGACCAGGAGCGCGATCAGGACCTTGCCGCCGACCAGGGTCAGGTAGAAGCCGACCAGCAGCGCCACCGCCGCCGCGGACGACGTGCGCCACGTGCTGACGGTCAGCGGGCCGAGGGCGGTCGCCCACGCCACCCACGGGTGCGGGCTCAGCACGTTGACCAGCACCGCCCGCCGGAACGCCGGGGGTTCGCCGGTCGCGCCGAGGGTCGCCGACCGCGACTCGCGGACGGTCCGCACCCCGCTCCACACCACGAACACCGCGCCGACGACGCCGAGCACGCCCAGCGCGCGCGGCGGCAGCCGGTCCAGGAGCAGCAGGGTCGTGGCGACGACGACGGCGTCGGACAGCAGCGGGGCGCACGCCGCCGCAGCGCCCGCGCGCCACCCCGAGCGCAGTGCCGACGTGACGACCAGCACCAGCAGCGGTCCGGGGCTGATGCTCGCCGCCAGGCCGAGGGTCAGGCCCAGCCCCAGGGAGTCCACGCCGGGCAGACTAGGTCACGTGCCCGAGTACGCCCGAGTCCTGGCCACCCTGCGACGGGTGCGCGGCCTGAGCCCCTTCTTCGCCCTCGACGTCGGCCGACCCGACGAGGGCTGGCACGACGGGGACGCGCTGCCGTCCGGTCCCGCGCTGCCCGACGCGCTCGACCGCGTCGCCGCCCGCTACCGCACCGCCGAGCCGCGGGTGGCGGCGTCGCTGTTCTTCCTCGGCTGGACGGCCCGGCTGCTGAGCCCGGTGGTGGCGGCGCGGGCCGTCGACGGCGCGGTGCCGGACGTGCGGCCGGGCAACGTGTGGTGGCGCTACGGCCCCGACGGCCTCCAGGTGCGGTTGAAGGAACCCCTGGTGGGGGTGGGTCTCGTCGAGTCGCTCGCGCCCGTGGTCGACGCGGTGCGGGCGGTCGCGCCGGTCGCGCCGGGGCTGCTGTGGGGCAACGCGGCGTCGTCCGCGGCGGGTGCGCTGCGGGTCGTGGCGCGCACCGGCACGGCGAGCGCCGAGGCGTGCGTGGAGCTGGGCGGGGAGCTGTTCGCCGAACCGCCGCTGCGGGGCACCGGCGAGTTCGTGCCGTTCCCCGGCGAGGTCGCGTTCCGGCGGCGCAGCTGCTGCCTCTACTACCGGCTCGACGGCGGCGGGACGTGCGGCGACTGCCCGCTGCCCGCCCGCTGACCACGTGGGGCGAGGCGCACGACAACTCGTCCGGCCGGTTGTGCCCGACCACGATCCACACCTACCGTGCGGGCGCCGCGGCGGACGGGGAGCCGGTGGGAATCCGGCGCGGTCCTCGCCACTGCGACCGGGGAGCCGACCCGCCGAGAACGTCACTGGCCGCGCAGCCCGCCCCGATCCACGTGCCCAAGTGGGCCTACGCCGTCGCGCTGCTGGTGACCTGGGTGGTGCTCCAGGAGAACGGCGTCGCCCTCGGCCACGCCGCGGAGACCGTCCACGAGTTCTTCCACGACGGGCGCCACGCGCTCGGCGTGCCGTGCCACTGAGGCCGGGCGTGCCCACCCGGACGACGTGCCCAGCGGGGTGCTGTGGGACTTCCGGTTGGCCTCCGCCGAGACGGCCACGTTGTGGCTGGGTCTGGGCGTGGTGTTCGGCCTGCTGGTCGCCCCTGCCGCGCACCGGGTGAACACCGCCGTCGCGGCCCGACCCGGGGTCACGAACGCAGAACTCGGGGGTCCTGAGCGTAGGACTCGGGGGTCCTAAGCGTAGGACTCGGGGGTCCTGAGCGTAGGACTCACCGGTCCTGAGCGTAGGACTCGCCGGGTCTGGGCGTTGGACTCTCGGGGGTGGGCGGGTGGGGGGTGGGGCGGGTCAGGGGAGGAGGGCGGTTAGGGCGGGCAGGTCCACGCCGGTCAGGGAGTCGCGGAACACGCGGCGCTCGCCCTGGTCCACGGGGACCTCGCACGGCACGACCAGGACGGTGCAGCCGGCGGCCACGGCGGCGGCCACGCCGGTCGGCGAGTCCTCGACCGCCACGCAGCGCGCCGGGTCGGCGCCCAGCAGGCGGGCGGCCTTCAGGTAGGGCTCGGGCAGCGGCTTGTTGCGGCCGTCGACCTCGTCACCGCAGACGACCACGTCGAACAGGTCCCGGCCCAGGGTGTCCAGGGCCACCTCGGTCAGCCTGCGCTCGGTGGAGGTGACCAGCGCCATCGGCACGCCCGACGAGCGCACCGCGCGCAGCGCGTCCTGGGCGCCCGGCCGCCACGGCAGCCCGGCCCGGAACACCTCCTCGGTGCGGCGCGAGATCCAGGCCGCGCCGTCCGCGGCGTCCTCCTCCGTCGGCACCAGGCCGACCTCGCCGAACAGCAGCGCCATGGTCCTGGGCACGCTCGACCCGACCAGTGATCGCCGGGTCTCGGCGGACAGCTCGCCACCCAGCTTCCCCACGAACTCGGCGAGCGGGACGTCCCACAGCTTCTCCGAGTCCAGCAGCGTGCCGTCCATGTCCCACAGCACAGCCTCGACCGTCATCTCCACCCTTCCGAAGCGGCCCCGGCGCGGGGTTCGGCACCCCGAACACGCCGTGACCTGCGAAGTCGCCCGGGGTCGGAGACGTGGTCGGCACACCTCCGCCCGCCACGGGCGCGTCGTCGGCAGCCGTCCCCGGCGGCACCGGCGGGACACGGGCCGACATGCGCCAAGCCTACGGCGTCGGGTCCGCGCCGGGGGTCGTAGTCTGACGCCGTGACCGATCCGGACCAGGCCGCCCAGACCCCCTCCAACCCCGGCAAACCGCTCACCAACCCGATCTTGGTAGCGGCCTTCGAGGGGTGGAACGATGCCGGTGACGCCGCCAGCACCGCGATCGAGCACCTGCAACTGACGTGGGACGCGACGCCGCTGGCGGAGATCGACCCGGACGACTACTACGACTTCCAGGTGACGCGCCCCACGGTCCGGATGGTCGACGGCATCACCCGGAGGGTGGAATTCCCGACCACCCGGCTGTCCGTGTGCCGCCCGCCCGGCTCCGCCACCGACGTCGTCCTGGTGCACGGCATCGAGCCCAACATGCGGTGGCGGAAGTTCGCCGCCGAGCTGCTGGGCCACATCGAGGACCTGGGTGTGACCACGGTGGTCACCCTGGGCGCACTGCTGATGGACACCCCGCACACCCGGCCGGTGCCGGTGACGGGCACGGCCTACGACCCGGCCGCCGCCGCCAAGTACGGGCTGGAGCGGTCCCGCTACGAGGGGCCCACGGGCATCGTCGGCGTGTTCCAGGACCTGTGCGTGCAGGCGGGCGTGCCGGCGATCTCGTTCTGGGCGGCCGTGCCGCACTACGTGTCGCAGCCGCCGTCCCCCAAGGCCACCCTGGCGCTGCTGCACCGCGTCGAGGAGGTCCTGGACGTGGAGGTGCCGCTCGGGGCGCTGCCGGAGCAGGCCGAGGAGTGGGAGCGCACGGTCAGCGAGATGGCCGACGAGGACGAGGACGTGCGCAACTACGTGCGGGCGCTGGAGGAGCGCGGCGACGCGGAGATCCAGATCACCGAGGCCAGCGGTGACGACATCGCCGCTGAGTTCGAGCGCTACCTGCGCCGGCGCGGTCGCGGACCGGGTCGCGGGCCGACCGGGATGTGACCCGGCTCCGGCTCGCGGCGCTGCACGCGGGCGGGTTCCTCGGGCCGTTCGGCGGCGCGATGACCGCCTCGGTGCTGCCCGGGGTCGGTGCGGACTTCGGCACGTCGGCGGGCGCCGCGGCGGCCACGCTGACCGGCTACGTGCTGCCGTTCTCGCTGCTCGTGCTCGTGTCCGGCACGCTGGGCGGCCGGTGGGGCGCGTCCCGGTCGGTGCGGCTGGCCCACGTCGCGTACGCGGTGGCGTCGGTGCTGTGCGCGGTGGCATGGTCGCTCCCGGCGGGGCGGGCGCTCCAGGGCGCGGCGAACGCGTTCACCACTCCCCTGCTGCTGGCCGCGGTCGCGGCGGTGGCCCCGCGCGAGCGGCTGGGGCGCTCGCCGGGGCTGTTCGCGTCGATGCAGGCCACCGGGCAGGCGTTCGCCCCGCTGCTCGGCGGGGTGGCGGCCGAGGTGTCGTGGCGGTGGGCGTTCGTCGGCGCGGCGGTGGTGGCGGTCGTGCCGGCCGCGATCGGGCTGCCCGACGCGCCGGCGCGCGGCGGGGACCGGCCGCCGCTGCGCAGCGCGTGGCGGGCGGGGACCTTGCTGCCGGCCGCCGCGGGGTTCGTGGCGTGGGGCTGCCCGGGCGGGGTGTCGTTCCTGGTGGCGCTGCGGCTGGGGAACTCGTTCGGGTTGGGCTCGGGGCGGCGCGGGCTGGTGCTGACCGGGTTCGGGCTGGTCGCGATCGTGACGGCGCGGGTCACCGGGTGGCTGGTCGACCGGGTCGGGGCGCGGCGGTGCGCGCTGGTCGGCGCGGTCGCGGGCGGTGTGCTGCCAGCCGGGGTCGGCGTGCTGCCGTCGGTGGTGGCCGTGGGCGCTGTGGGCGGTGACGGGCGCGTTCAGCCAGGCGGTCGTGGTCGGCCTGAACGCGCTGGTGCTGTCGACCGAGGAGGGCAACCCCGGCGGCGCGGTGTCGGTGGTGCAGTCCCTGCGGTTCCTGGGCGCGGCCCTGTCACCGGTGGCGTTCGTGCCGCTGTACCACCTGGACCCGCTGACCGCGTTCCTGGTGCCCGCGGCCCTGGTGCTGACCGTCCCCGCCGCGCTGCTTCACCCGAAGGTGTCACGGCGCGGCACCGCCCCGACGGCCCCCTGATACTCGGTGGGGTGAACGAGGACTCCTGGGACGCGGAGGTCCACCGGGTCGCGGCCCTGCGGGCGATGCGCCTGCTCGACACGCCGCGCGAGGAGCGGTTCGACCGGATCACGCGCATCGCGGGCGACCTGCTGGACGCGCCCATCGCGCTGGTGTCCCTGGTGGACCTCGACCGGCAGTGGTTCAAGTCGTGCGTCGGGCTGTCCGAGGAGCAGACGCCGCGCGGGGTGTCGGTGTGCTCGTGGGCGATCCGCGGCGACGACGTGTTCGAGGTGCCCGACCTGCTCGCCGACGAGCGGTTCGCGGACTTCCCGATCGTCACCGACCACGGCGCGCGCTCCTACGCCGGGCACCCGCTGCGCGCGCCGTCCGGGCACCGGATCGGCACCCTGTGCGTGCTGGACCGGCGGGTCCGCCGGCTGTCCGACGCGCAGCGCCGGCAGCTGCGCGACCTGGCCGCGTGGGCCGAGCTGGAGTGCGCGGTCGTGCAGTCGACGCTGGCCGCGCGGGACGCCGAACGGGCCAAGCAGGACTTCACCGCGCTGGTCAGCCACGAGCTGCGCACGCCGCTGACCTCGGTGCACGGGTCGCTGGAGCTGCTGGCGTCCGGCCGGTTCGGCGAGCTGCCGCCGCAGGCCGGGCGGTTGCTGACCATCGCGGTGGACAACACCGACCGGCTGGTGCGGCTGGCGAACGACGTGCTGGACCTGTCGCGGGTGCAGAGCGGGCGGCTGCGGCTGCGGCCGGACGACGTGGAGCTGGGGGAGGTGGTCCGGCAGGCGGTGCACGCCGTGGAGGGCACGGCGGAGCGCGGCGGGGTGCGGCTGGAGGCGGAGTGCGCGCGGGTGGGGGTGCGCGGTGACGCCGACCGGCTCGTGCAGGTGGTGACGAACCTGCTGGCCAACGCGGTGAAGGTGTCGCCGCCGGGCGGGGTGGTGCGGGTGCGGTGCGAGTCCGGCGGGGCGCACGCGCTGGTGCACGTGTCCGACCGGGGCGGCGGTGTGCCCGCCGATCAGGTCGAGCGGATCTTCGAGCCGTTCGTGCAGCTCGGGCCGGGCGGGGCGGGGTTGGGGCTGACGATCACTCGCGGCATCGTGGACGCCCACGGCGGCACCGTGTCGGTGCGGTCGGGCACTGGCGGCAGCACGTTCACCGTGAGCCTGCCGGCGGCGGGGCCGCAGGTGGACCGCCCGTGGTGGTGACCCAGCCGAACCGGCGGCCGACCTGCTCGCCGATGCCCAGCGGGTCGAACGGCTTGGCCAGCACGGCCAACGCGCCCAGCGCGACGAGCTCGGCCTCCAGCACCGGGTCGCGGGCGGCGGCGGTGATGACCACGACGGGCACGCGCCCCGCCAGGGCCAGCAGCACGTCGCGCCCGGACAGGCCGGGCATCTCCAGGTCGAGCAGGATGCCGTCGACGCGGTCCGCGCGGGCCAGGGCCTGGTCGCCCGCGCCGACGGAGTCCACCTCCCAGCCGGTGCCGAGCAGGGACAGCACGAGCAGCTCGCGCACGTCCGGGTCGTCGTCGACGACGAGCAGCCGGGTCACCGGAGGAGGTCCTGGTTGACCCGGTAGCCGACGCCGCGGACGGTGGTGATCACGTCCCGCGCGCCGGCGGCGGCGAGCTTGCGGCGCAGGTTGGACAGGTGCACGTCGACGGCGTGGTCGTCGGCCAGCCAGTCCTCGCCCCAGGCGCGGCGGCGCAGCTGCTCGCGGGTGCGCACCTGGCGCGGGTGCTCGGCGATGGCGGCCAGCAGCTCGAACTCGATCCGGGTGGTGGGCACGCGGGTGCCGCCGACGACGACCTCGCGGGCGTCGAGGTCGACCTCGACCGGGCCCAGGACGCGCCGGTCGGCGGGCGGGGCGGCCGGTTCCGGCGCGGTGCGGGGGCGGCGCAGGACGGCGTGGACGCGGGCGACCAACTCGCGCGGCGAGAACGGCTTGGTCAGGTAGTCGTCGGCGCCCGCGGACAGGCCGACGAGCTTGTCCACCTCGTCCGCGCGGGCGGTCAGCACGATCACGTAGGCGGTGGAGAAGTGGCGCAGCCGGCGGCACACCTCCAGCCCGTCCGGGCCGGGGATGTTGAGGTCCAGCACCACCACGTCCGGGTCCCACGAGCGGGCCAGCGCCAGCGCGGTGTCGCCGTCCTCGGCGGCGCGCACGTCGAACAGCGCGTCGAACAGCGCCAGCTCGACCACGAGCCGGATCTCCGGCGTGTCCTCGACGACCATCACCTTGGCGGCGCCCACACCGTCCAGTGTGGTGGGTCGCGCCGGCGGTGGCATCACCGCGCGGGCCTCAGCAGGGCGCGCTTCGCGGCCACCAGCAGGGCCAGTCCGATCAGGACGATGAGCGCGACCTCGACGCCGGCGTACCGGCCGAGCAGGGCCGCCCGGCCGGCGAACGGCACGTCACCGACGGCGACCGGGACGGTGTCGGAGACGATGCGCAGCGCCTGCGGGTCGGCCGCCTCGTTCGCGTCGCCCTTGGTGCGCACGACGACGGCGCCGCTGGAGGTGTCCTTCGAGATCACCCGATGGGCGTACCTCTCGCCCTCGGCGTCGGGGCGGGGCAGCACCACGACGTCGCCCACCTCCACGTCGGCCGCCGGGACGGCCCTGGTGACGAGCAGCGCGCCGGGGGCGAAGTCCGGTTCCATGCTGGGCGAGAGCACGGGGGCGAACCCGACGTGCAGCACCACCACGAGCGCCGAGGCGACGACCGCGCCCAGTGCGGCGGTGGCGAGCACCAGGTTGGACAGCAGGCGCACGACCGGCTCCTCAGGACTGGGTGGTGGTGGCCGCGCGGACGTGCGCGCGGGTGGTGGCGACGGACAGCGAGACCGACATGCCGATCCCGGCGGGCAGCGTGAGCCGGAGGCCGACGGCGGCGCCGGGCGCGACGGGCAGGGCGGCGGTCGCGCCGCTGGTGATCGGCACGACCTGACCGCCGGGGCACGTGCCGTTCTGCCACGGGCCGGACGTGCAGGCGTTCAGGGACGCGCCGGAGAGCACGAACCCGGAGCCGGTGACCGAGTACACCTGGCCGGTCAGCGCGGCGGTGCCGGTGTTGCGGCTGGTCAGGTAGGTGGTGAAGGGCGCCAGGGAGGTGTAGTTGGCGGTGTGGGGCCGGCCGGTGAGCAGCGTGCCGCCCGGGTCGGTCAGGGTGGCCGACCAGCTCAGCGTGCCGGTGGCGGACGCGGCGGCGGCCGACGCCGTGACCGCCGCGTCCGCGGCCCCGGTGCCCAGCAGGCAGGCGATGGCGGCGCCGCCGAGCACCGCGCTCGCGCGTCGCCGGGTGGTCGCCGTCATCGTCTCCCCCGTTCGGGTGGGCGGGTCAGGAGTTGGTGGTGGTCGCGGACCGCTGGGTCTCGCTGAAGGTGTAGGTCAGGTTCACCGACTGGCCCTGGACGGTGTTGGCGGGCAGCACGCCGTTGACCGTGGTCTCGTTCTGGTCGGGCAGCTGCACGGAGACCTGGAGGTTCTGCACCTCGCCGGCGGTCGTGACGGCGGGCAGCAGGGACGCGGCGGAGGCCAGGCCGCTCAGCGGGGTGGCGGTCAGCAGCACGGACTTGGTGCCGCCGCACGCGCCGGTGTCGGGCGTCCACGCGCCGCCGGTGCACTTGGTGATCGTGACCCGCAGGGCCTTGCCGGTGGCGCCGTCGGCGATGAGCGCCGACGAGCCGGTGGCGGCGACCTGCACGGTCAGCGCCTGCGCGTCGAGGCTGCCGCTGTTGGTCAGCGTCACGTAGCGGTTGACCACGTCGCCGGGGGCCAGGTTGGTGATGCTCTGGCCGAAGCCCGCGCCGTTGTTGCCGAGGGCCAGCTTCAGCGTGCCGCTCGTGACCTGCTCGGGGGTGACGTTCGCGGCGGTCGCGGTCAGGGTGGCCCAGACGCCGACGCCCATGGCGACGAGGACGGACCCGCCGATGGCGGCGAGGGCGATCGGGCGCCAGACCGGACGACGGCGGTTCTCCTGCATTTCGTGCTCCTCACTCGGTGGTGGTACCGAGCGTGGAGCGCGGACCTCCGTCGTTCCTCAGCGCTTCCTCAAGGTCGGCTCAAGGTTCTCCCGGGTCCTCCCGGGTCCTAGCGGCCGACGTCCCGCCGGCGGAACGCGACGAGCCCGACCGCCACCAGCGCCGCGGCGACGAGGGTGAGCCACAGCAGCGGCGCGGCGGCCGGCTCGGCCCCCGGCACCTTCGGGACGTGCGTGAACGGCGAGAGGTCCAGCGCCCACGGGTCGAGCTGGAGCAGCGGACCCAGCTGGCCCAGCACCAGGCACACCACCAGCACCGCCCAGCTCGCCGACGACAGCTTCGGGACCAGCGCGAACAGCACCAGCGTCACGCCCGCGACGACCCACACCGCCGGCGCGTGCGCCAGCGAGGCGCCCACCAGCCGGACCACCTGCCCGCCGACGTCGCCGACGCGCGCGCCGTGCACCAGGCCCGCGCCCAGCCCGGCGGCGGCCAGCACCACGGCCGTGCCGACGACCGCGAGCACCAGGTGCCCGCCGACCCACGCGTACCGGCTGACGGCCGTGGCCAGCACCGGCTCGGCGCGGTTCCCGGTCTCCTCGGCGCGCAGCCGCAGCAGCGCCTGCACCGCGTAGACCGCGCTGAACAGGCCGATGATGCCGAGGACCGCGGCGAGGTAGGCGTCCACGACCACGTCGGACCCGCCCATGCGGTCGATCACGCCCGCCAGCGCGGGGTTGTCCGCCAGCATCTGCTCGACACCCCGGGCGACGGACCCGTACACGCCGCCGAGCACCAGCAGGGCGAGCGCCCAGCCCAGCAGCGCCCCCCGCTGCAACCGCCACGCCAGGCCGAGCGCGCCGCCCAGCGACGCGGGCGCGCGGGCCGGTCCCGGGCGGGTCGGCAGCAGGCCGCCGCCGAAGTCGCGCCGGGCCACCAGCACCGAGGCGACCGCCAGCAGGACCGCGCACAGCGCGAGCGGCAGCAGCGGCACCCACCAGCGCTCGTCGGCGAACGGCCTGGTCAGGCTCGCCCACCCGAGCGGGGACGTCCAGGTGAGCCAGGTCGGGCCCCGGTCGCCCGCCGCGTCGCCGACCGCGCGCAGCAGGTAGGCCAGGCCCAGCACCGCGCCGGAGACCGCGTTGGCCGCGCGGGCGCTCCCGGACAGCTGGGCGGCGACCGCGGCGACGCCCGCGAACGCCCAGCCGACCGTCGCGAACGACGCGCCGAACGCGACCGACCCGGCCGCCCCCTCCCCCAGGCCGACCAGGCCGAGCGCGATCAGCAGGCCGATGGCGGTGTTCGCCAGCAGCGCGGTGAGGACGCCCGCGGCCAGCGGCGCGTGCCGCCCGACGACGGCCGAGCCGATCAGCTCCGCCCGGCCCGTCTCCTCCTCCGCCCTGGTGTGCCGGACGACGGTGAACGTGCTCATCAGGGCCGCGAGGAGCGCGCCGAAGACGCCCCAGCGCCAGGCCAGCAGGCCGCCGAGGGTGGAGGCGTCGTGCAGCGGGCCGATCAGGGCGAGGAACGCGGGGGTGACCGCCGCGGTGGCCTGGAGCTGCTGCCGCGACTCGACCGCGCCGTACAGGTCGGCCATGGCCGAGGCGGTGGCCAGGGTGGTGCCGACCAGGCCGAGCACCCAGGCCGCGAGCAGCACCCGGTCGCGGCGCAGCGCCAGGCCGAGCAGCGGCCCGAGGCCGGTCAGCGGGCCGGTCACGACGACACCTCGCGCAGGTCGTCCCGGTAGTGGCGGAGGAACAGCTCCTCCAGCGTCGGCGGCCGGCTGGTGAGCGTGCGCACACCCGCCTGCACGAGGCGGCGCAGCGCCCCGTCGAGGTGGTCGGTGTCCACCTCGAACCGGACGCGCGAGCCCTCCACCGCGACGTCGTGCACGCCGGGCAGGTCGGCCAGGCCGTCGGGCGCGGCGACGAGCTCGGCGGACACGCTGGTGCGGGTGAGGTGGCGCAGGTCGGCGAGCGTGCCGGACTCGACCGCGCGGCCGTTGCGGATGATGCTGACCCGGTCGCACAGCGCCTCGACCTCGGCCAGGACGTGGCTGGACAGCAGCACGGTGCGCTCGCCGCGCAGCTCGTTGACGCAGTCCTGGAACACGGCCTCCATCAGCGGGTCCAGCCCGGAGGTCGGCTCGTCCAGGATCAGCAGCTCGACGTCGCTCGCGAGCGCGGCGACCAGGGCGACCTTCTGCCGGTTGCCCTTGGAGTAGGTGCGGCCCTTCTTGCGCGGGTCCAGCTCGAAGCGCTCCAGCAGGTCCGCGCGGCGCTTCTCGTCGAGCCCGCCGCGCAGCCTGCCGAGCAGGTCGATGACCTCGCCGCCGGTCAGGTTCGGCCACAGGTCCACGTCGCCGGGCACGTAGGCCAGCCGGCGGTGCAGCGCGGCGGTGTCGCGCCACGGGTCGCCGCCCAGCAGCGACGCGGAGCCCGCGTCGGCCCGCAGCAGCCCCAGCAGGACCCGGATGGCGGTCGACTTGCCCGCCCCGTTGGGGCCGAGGAAGCCGTGCACCTCCCCCTGCCGGACGGTCAGGTCCAGACCGTCCAGCGCGCGTGTCGAGCCGAAGGTCTTGACCAGGCCCGACACGGATATCGCGGATGTCATGACCAGCAAGTTACAGTGCTTTCAGAAAGTCGTGAAGTTAAGGAAGCGTATAAACTCCCCCCGTTCCGCCGCCCCGGGGAAGGATGATGCGCCAGTGGCCGACGTGCCCGAGCGTGACGACGAGGCCGTGCTGCGGTTCGTCGAGCGCTTCGCCGCGGTGTTCAACGAGGCCGGTGTGCCGAGGATGCCCGCCCGCGTGTTCACCGCCCTCCTCGCCTCCGACCGCGGGCGCATGACCTCCGCCGAGCTGGCCGAACTCCTCCGGGTGTCGCCCGCCGCGATCTCCGGGGCCGTCCGCTACCTCGACCAGGTGCGCCTGATCGGCCGCGAGCGCGAGACCGGCACCCGCCGCGACGTCTACACCGTGCTCGACGACGTCTGGTACGAGGCGCTGTTCCGCCGCGACGACATGTTCCGCCGCTGGGAGGTGCCGCTCAAGGAGGGCGTCGCGACCCTCGGCGAGCACACCACGGCCGGTCGCCGCATCGCCGAGATGCGGGCCTTCTTCCAGTTCGTCCACAGCGAGCTGCCGACCCTGCTGGAGCGCTGGCGCGCGCACCGCGAGGAGAAGTTCGGCCCGAACCGACCCCTGTGATTCGGAATATTTACGACTAACGGCGCTACTGCCGGGCCGTTTTTGTCCCGATCATGCTTGTGACCAGGTCGCAACACCCCGTTCGCGCGAACGTCCCCATCCCTGCACGCTCGCACCGACCGGCACCCCGCCGGCGCGGTCGAGCAGCCCTGCCCGAGGGAGACCCCGTCATGGGAGACGCCCGCACCACAGGAAGACTCGCCGTCCTCGGCCTGGCAGCGGTCTCGGCCGCGGCCCTGGCCTTCGCCAACACCGGCGTCGCCGCCGCCGCCGAGGGCCCCGTGCTCGGCGCCGAGCGCGCCGACGCCGTCGCCGGGTCGTACATCGTGGCCCTGAACGACTCCGCCTCGCCCAGGTCCGCCTCGGCCTCGACGGCGTCCTCGCTCGTCGCCGAGTACGGCGGCCAGGTCCGCGTGGCCTGGCAGCACGCCCTGAACGGCTTCCACGCCTCGCTGTCGGAGGGCCAGGCCCGTCGCCTGGCCGCCGACCCGCGGGTGGCGTTCGTGCAGGCCGACCTGCCGGTGAAGCTGAACGCCCAGCCCAACCCGCCGTCGTGGGGCCTGGACCGCATCGACCAGCGCGACCTGCCGCTGGACAACAACTACGCCGACGGCTCGGCGCCCAACGTGCGGGCGTACATCATCGACACGGGCATCCGGACGACCCACTCCGACTTCGGCGGGCGGGCGACCTGGGGCACCAACACCGTCGACACCAACAACACCGACTGCAACGGCCACGGCACGCACGTCGCCGGCACGGTCGGCGGCACCCTGCACGGCGTCGCCAAGGGCGTGCAGCTCATCGCCGTGAAGGTGCTCAACTGCGCGGGCTCGGGCACCACGGCGGGCGTCGTGAACGGCGTCAACTGGGTCACCCAGAACGCGGTCAAGCCGGCCGTCGCGAACATGTCGCTGGGCGGCGGCGTGGACACCGCGCTCGACACCGCGGTGCGCAACTCCATCGCGTCGGGCGTCACCTACGCGGTGGCCTCGGGCAACTCGAACGCCGACGCGTGCAACTTCTCCCCGGCCCGCGTGGCCGAGGCGCTGAGCGTGAACGCGTCGGCCAACACCGACGCGCGCGCCTCGTTCTCGAACTACGGCACCTGCACGGACATCTTCGCGCCGGGCCAGAACATCACCTCGACGTGGAGCACCAACGACACCGCGACGAACACGATCAGCGGCACGTCGATGGCGGCACCGCACGTCGCCGGCGCGGCGGCCCTCTACCTGGGCGCCAACCCGACGGCCACCCCGCCGACGGTGAACGCGGCGATCGTCGCCGCCGCGACGTCCAACAAGATCACCTCGCCCGGCACCGGTTCGCCGAACAAGCTGCTCTACACCGGCACCTCGGCCCCCGGCGCCCCGGCCGTGACCAACCCGGGCAACCAGTCCACCACCGTCGGCACCGCCGTCAGCCTCCAGCTCACGGCCACCAACGGCACCGCGCCGTACTCGTTCTCGGCGACCGGCCTGCCCGCCGGCCTGTCGATCAGCGCGTCCGGCCTGATCTCCGGCACGCCCACCGCCACCGGCACCTCGTCGGTGACCGTGACCGTGACGGACTCGGCGGGCCGGACCGGCACCGCCTCGTTCACCTGGACGGTCACCGCCGTCGGCGCGGGCTGCGACCCGGTCACCAACGGCACCGACGTCGCGATCGGCGACAACAGCACGGTGAACAGCCCGATCGCCCTGACCTGCTCGGGCACGGCGTCGGCCACCACCACGGTGCAGGTGAACATCGTGCACACCTACATCGGTGACCTCGTCGTGGACCTCGTCGCGCCCGACGGCTCGGTCTACAACCTGCACAACCGCAGCGGCAGCAGCACCGACAACATCAACCGCTCCTACACGGTGAACGCGTCGTCCGAGACGGCGGCGGGCACCTGGCAGCTCCGGGTGCGCGACGCCGCGTCCCTGGACACCGGCTACATCAACAGCTGGACGCTCGACGCGTGACCTGAGCGAGGGGCCGTCACCCGTCCAGCGGGTGACGGCCCCGTCCGTCGACTACAGCTCCACGGCTTACAGCTCCACGCCCAGCAGCGAGTCGACCGCCGCCCGGAACAGGGTCGGGCCCGTCGCGTCCGGACCGCCCGACGACAGGGCCTCCGCCGCCCACCCGTCGAGGGCCGCCAGGGCGCGCGGCGTGTCCAGGTCGTCGCCGAGGTGGTCGCGCAGGCGGGCCACGGTGCCCTGGGCGCTCGGGCCCGTCGCCAGGGCCGCGGCGCGCCGCCAGGTCGCCAGGCGGGCCTCGGCGGACGCCAGCAGCTCCGCGCTCCACGGCCGGTCGGTCCGGTAGTGGCCGGCCAGCAGGGCCAGGCGGATCGCGTTCGGGTCCACCTTCTCCGCGCGCAGCTTGGAGACGAACACCAGGTTGCCCCGCGACTTGGACATCTTCTCGCCGTCGAGGCCGATCATGCCCGCGTGCACGTAGTGCCGCGCGAACGGGTGCTCGCCGGTCAGCGCCTCGGCGTGGGCCGCCGAGAACTCGTGGTGCGGGAAGATCAGGTCCGAGCCGCCGCCCTGCACGTCGAACGACGTGCCCAGGCGGTTGAGGGCGATGGCGCTGCACTCGACGTGCCAGCCCGGGCGACCCGGGCCCAGCTCCGTGGTCCACGAGGGCTCGTCGGGGCGCGCGGAGCGCCAGAGCAGGGCGTCGAGCGGGTGGCGCTTGCCCGCGCGGTCGGGGTCGCCGCCCCGTTCGGCGAAGAAGCGGGCCATGGTGCCGGCGTCGTAGTTCGACTCGTAGCCGAAGCGGCCCGAGGCGGCGTGGTCGAAGTACACGTCCGGGAACTCGGCGTCGTCGACGCGGTACGCGTGGCCGTCGGCCAGCAGCTTGGCGATGGTCTCGACGATCTCCGGGATCGCCTCGACCGCGCCCACGTAGTCGCGCGGCGGCAGGACGCGCAGGGCCACCATGTCCTCGCGGAACAGTGCGGTCTCCCGCATCCCGAGGACCACCCAGTCGTCCTGGTCGCGCTCGGCGCGCTCCAGCAGCGGGTCGTCGATGTCGGTGACGTTCTGCACGTAGTGCACGTCGTGCCCGTTGTCCAGCCACACCCGGTGGACCAGGTCGAACGCCAGGTAGGTCGCCGCGTGGCCGAGGTGGGTGGCGTCGTAGGGGGTGATGCCGCAGACGTACAGCCTGGCGGTGTCGCCGGGGGCGGTCGGGCGCACCTCGCCGGTGGCGGTGTCGTACAGCCGCAGCGGGCGCGGCTCGCCCGCAACCCGCGGGACGGGGGTGGATGACCAGGTCTGCATGCCCTCGACCCTAACTCGCGGGTCGGGCGGGGGAAGAACGTCCACCTGCCGGGAAGCCCCGGACACCCCCGGGAGCGCGATTGCCCCGTGCCCGGCGACGGAGGAGCATGTGGCGCGGCTCACGTCGTCGGACGAGGGAGGCGGTCATGACCGCGCTCAGGCCGGAACCCGTGGTCGTCCACCCCGGCGCGGCGCGCCGCCGGCCCAAGGGCGCGGTGCTGCTGGGCCTGCTCCGCACCACCGACCCGAAGCAGATCGGGCTGCTGTACCTGGTGACGTCGTTCTTCTTCTTCATGGTCGGCGGCCTGATGGCGCTGCTGGTCCGGGGCGAGCTGGCCCGGCCGGGGCTCCAGTTCCTGTCCACCGAGCAGTACAACCAGCTGTTCACCATGCACGGCACGGTCATGCTCCTGCTCTACGCCACCCCGATCCTGTTCGGGTTCGCGAACTACGTGCTGCCCCTCCAGATCGGCGCGCCGGACGTGGCGTTCCCGCGGCTCAACGCGTTCTCCTACTGGCTGTTCCTGTTCGGCGGGCTCACCGTGCTGTCCGGGTTCCTCGTGCCGGGCGGCGCGGCGGACTTCGGCTGGACCGCCTACACGCCGCTGAGCAGCGCGGTGCACTCGCCGGGCGTCGGCGCGGACCTGTGGATCATGGGGCTGGCCGTGTCCGGCCTCGGCACGATCCTCGGCGGCGTGAACATGGTGACGACGGTGTGCTGCCTGCGCGCGCCCGGCATGACCCTGTTCCGGATGCCGATCTTCACCTGGAACATCTTCGTCACCTCGATCCTGATCCTGCTGGCGTTCCCGATCCTCACCGCGGGCCTGCTGGGGCTGGCCGCCGACCGCCACCTGGGCGCGCACGTGTTCGACCCGGCCAACGGCGGGGTGATCCTGTGGCAGCACCTGTTCTGGTTCTTCGGTCACCCGGAGGTGTACATCGTGGCGCTGCCGTTCTTCGGCATCGTCAGCGAGATCTTCCCGGTGTTCAGCCGCAAGCCGCTGTTCGGCTACAAGGGGCTGGTGTTCGCCACGTTCGCGATCGCGGCGCTGTCGGTGGCGGTGTGGGCGCACCACATGTTCGCCACCGGCGCGGTGCTGCTGCCGTTCTTCTCGCTGATGACGTTCCTGATCGCGGTGCCGACGGGCATCAAGTTCTTCAACTGGATCGGCACCATGTGGCGGGGGCGGATCACGCTGGAGTCGCCGATGCTGTTCAGCGTCGGGTTCCTGGTGACGTTCCTGCTCGGCGGCCTGACCGGCATCATCCTGGCCTCGCCGCCGCTGGACTTCCACGTCACCGACACCTACTTCGTGGTGGCGCACTTCCACTACGTGCTGTTCGGCACGATCGTGTTCGCCACCTACGCGGGGATCTACTTCTGGTTCCCGAAGATGACCGGGCGGATGCTGGACGAGCCGCTGGGCAAGCTGCACTTCTGGACCACGTTCCTCGGCTTCCACCTCACGTTCCTCATCCAGCACTGGCTGGGCAACATGGGCTTCCCGCGCCGCTACGCCGACTACCTGCCGTCCGACGGGTTCACCCTGATGAACACCATCTCCACGATCGGGGCATTCCTGCTGGGTGCCTCGGTGCTGCCGTTCGTGTGGAACGTGTTCCGCAGCTACCGGTTCGGCGACCCGGCGGAGCACGACGACCCGTGGGGCTTCGGGAACTCGCTGGAGTGGGCGACCTCCTGCCCGCCGCCGCGGCACAACTTCACCGAGCTGCCCCGCATCCGCAGCGAGCGCCCGGCGTTCGAGCTGCACTACCCGCACATGGTGGAGCGGATGCGCGACGAGGCCCACTTCTCGCTCTCCCGCTCCCGCGCCGCGCACCGCGCGGGCACCGACCCGGCCACGGAGAAGGCACTGGCCCCGACCGACCGCGAGTCCGGCTGACCACGAGGCCGGCCGACCGGCGGCCCCGCGCCGGCGACGGCCGACCGGGGCCGGTGAGGTCGATCAGCGACCGGCCCTTCCGGTCCGCCGGTCCTCCTCGGCCCTGCTGCGCCAGTGGACGAGGTTGCTGCGGGTGGTCCGGATGCTCCTGTGCTCGTGCCCCAGCGCCCGCAGCCGATCCGCGAGCAGCAGCTCGAAGTCGGCCGCCGCGCCGGCGGGGTCACCGGCTTCGCCGCGCCACCGCGCCAGGTGGCCGCGAGTGGTGAACGTGCTCGGGTGGTCCGGGCCGAGGGTGTCCCGCTGGTCGTCGAGCAGGTGCCGCAACAGCAGCACCGCTCCCGTCAGGTCCCCGGCGGCCCGCTGCCAGAACGCCAGGTTGCTGCGGGTGGCGAGGGTGTCCGGGTGCCGCGGGCCCTGGACGCGCTCCTGGTCCGCGACCAGGACCCGCAACGCGTTCGCGGCACCCGCGGGATCGCCGACCTCACCCGGCAGGCCCTCGCCCGTGAAGAAGGTCAACTCGTTGCGGGTGGCGAGGGTGTCGGGGTGGTCGTGTCCCAGCACCCGCTGCCGGTCGGCCAGCAACGCCTCGAACGCGGACCGGGCCGCGCGGCGGTCCCCGGCTTTGTCCAGCCACCGCGCGAGACGACCGCGGGTGGTCAGGACGGCGGGGTCGTCGGGGCTGAGCACCGTCGACTGCACCCGCAGCAGGGCCTCGTGGGTCGACACGCTCAACGAGACGTCGCGCGTGGACTGGTCGCCGCCCCGCCCCCGGGTGAGCGGGTGGTCGGGCCCCAGGGCCGACGTGTGGTCGGCGAGGAACCGCCGGAACGCGTCGGCGGCCTCGGTCGCCCGGTCCGCCTCGGCGAGGTGGTGGGCGAGGTCGCCGAGAGCCGCCAGCGTCTCGGGGTGGTTCGGCCCCCGCAGCGCGAGCAGCGCGGCGAACCACCGCTCGTGCGCGGCCACGGCCTCCGGCCTCCCGGCTTCGGCCAGCCAGAAGGCCAGGTCGCCCAGCGTCGCCACGGTGTCGGGGTGGTACCGGCCCAGGTGGTGCTCGGCCTCCGCGAGCAACTGCTCGAAGTAGTCGCACGCCGCGCCGACCAGCCCGCTCCCGCCCAGTTCGGCGCCGGCCCTGGCGAGCAACGAGTGCCTGCCGTCCTGCCACAACCCGTCCCCGGCGGCGGCGCGCACGGCCGCGGCGTTGGCCCGGAACGACCGGAGGAGCGCGGCGTCGACCACCGAGGGCCACCTGTGCAACAACGCGTCCGCCGCGACCGTGGACAGCGCCACCAGGCGCTCGCGGGGGCACCGATCGCGAACGGCGCGCTGCACCAGGGCGTGGACGGCGACCTCGACGTGGGGGGCGGCGGGGCCGAACGTGATCAGGCTCAGGCGGTCCAGGCAGGTCAGCGCGTCCCTGGCCTGCTCCTCGGTCACCTGGTCCCCCGTCACGCCCCGGAGGTGGAACAGCACGGCCGGCCCCGTGAGCACGGCTACCGGTATGCCGTTGGGGTCGAGCAGCGCCATCACCTCCAGCAGCGGGGCGGCCAGGCCCGCGGGCTGGAGCTGGTCGGCGATGTCGACGGACAGGGCCCACGTCGTGGCCACCGTGTCGCGGTGTTGATCGGGCAGCGCCCGCGGATCGGGCAGCAGCCCGCGCAGCTCACGCCGCCGGTCCTCGAACCGCTCCAGGTATTCGGTGCAGGTCAGACGCCGGTCCAGGAGGTAGGTGGCGGCTTGGGCCAGCGCGAGCGGCAGGTAACCCAGCGCGTCGGCGAGCTCCCCGGCCCCGCCGGCCGCGGCGACCGGGTCGGCGAGTTTCACCTCCAGGTACGCCTTCGCCTCCGCCGGGGTGAACAGGCCGACGTCGACCAGCAGGCGCCCGTTGCCGCGCAACGCGGCGTCCCGGCGCCGGGTCGTCACCAGCACCCGACCGGAGTCGGTGCGCGGCGGCCACAGGTCGTGCAGGTCGGCCGGGTCCTGCACGTCGTCCAGGACCACCAGCCAGGACCTCGGTGTCGTCGCCAGCCACGCGAGCAGCCGGTCCGCACCCGTCTCCGGGTCGTCGTCCTCGACCGCGGTGACGTCCGCGGCCAGTCGGGCGAAGTCCCCGACCACCGCCTCCCGCGACGACGCGGTCACCCACACCAGCAGGTCGACCGCGCGGTCCGCCCAGACGCGCTCGGCGTAATCGGCCGCCAGCTGGGTCTTGCCCACTCCCCCCATCCCGGAGAGGACGTGGACGTGGTGCCGGGGGTCGGACCCGGCCGGGCCGATGTCGGTGCCGCGCACCTGGAACGCGTCCGCGAGCAGGGGCACCCGGCCGAACCTGCGGGGGAACCGCCCCTCGTCGGGGGTCCCGGGCGCCGGGGCGCCGTAGTGGTGGACGCCCCCGTTGACGACGCCCGCTTGCACGACCCGGGCGTGGGGGCCGGTGCCGTCGAAGGAGTTCGACGCGGCCCCGACGGGCGCCGGGCCGGCCGGCGCGGGGGCGGGATCGCCCTCACCGCGTCCGACCGGCCCCGCTCGTCGAGGTTCCACGCACCCGATCATCCCGCACCGGCGGCCTCCCGGCCGTCAGCGGCGCTTGCGGGACCTCAGGTAGTCGCTCACCACGGCCGCGCCCAGCCCGTCCTCGTCCGGGGCCACGACGCGACCGCCCGAGCGGCGGGCCACCGTGTCCACGAACCTGGTCAGGCGGGGGTCGTCACCCAGCCGGAACACGGTGATCGACGCGCCCAGCCGGGCCAGGTTGTCGACCTCCACCAGGGTCTTGCCCAGCGTCCGGTCCAGCGGCGGGTAGTGGAACTCGGCCTCGCCGGTCGCCTCCAGGTGCGCGGTCGGCTCGCCGTCGGTCACCACCAGCACCACCGGTTGGGCGTCGGGGTGGCGGCGGACGTGCCTGCCCGCCAGGAGCAGCGCGTGGTGCAGGTTGGTGCCCTGCTCCCACACCCCCTCCAGGGCGGTGAGCTGCCCGATGTCGACCGCCTCGGCGTGCCGGCCGAACGTGATCAGCTCCAGCGCATCGGTGCGGAACCTGGTGCGCACCAGGTGGTGCAGGGCCAGCGCGGTGCGCTTCATCGGCACCCACCGGCCGTCCTGGACCATCGACCACGACGTGTCGACGCACAGCGCCACCGCCGCCCTCGACCGCTGCTCGGTCTCGCTGACCTCGACGTCGACCACGTCCAGCGACACCGGTCCGCCCGCCGAGCGCAGCACGGCGTTGGTGACGGTGCGCGGCACGTTCCACGGCTCGGTGTCGCCGAACGCCCACGGCCTGGTCGAGCCGATCAGCTCACCGGCCGCGCCCGCCGACCTGTTGTCCCGCTGCCCCTGCGCCCGCACGCCGTCGACGACGCCGCGCAGCGCCGTCTCCCCCAGCCGCCGCAGGGCCTTGGGGGTGAGCCGGAGCGAACCGTCGGGCGCGCGTTCCAGCAGGTTCTGCGACCGCAGCTCGCGCTCCAGCTCGGCCAGCCTCCGGGCGTCCACGCCCGCCTCGGCGCCGAGCTGGCGGACCAGGGCCTCCACGTCGATGTCCTCCAGGCCGGCGCCCGGGTAGGACTGGGCGAGCTGCTCGGCGAGCGCGTCCAGCTCGGCCAGGTCGGCCATCGCCTGGGCGCCCTCGCCGAGTCCCATCGGGGTGTTGCCGCGGAAGCGCGCCGAGCCGTTCCAGTCCTCGCCGGGCCGCATGCCCTGGAGGAGCGAGTCGAGCCGGCCGAGCTGGGAGCCGATCCCGGAGTCGCCGAACGCCTGCTGCGACAGCTGGGCCAGCTCCTGCCGCTGCTGCTCGGTCATCGAGTTCATCACCCGCTGGGCGGCGGCCGCCCGGGCGGCGAGCGCGTCGACCAGCTCGTCGACCGTCCTCGGGTTCTCCGGGAAGAACTCGCCGTGCTCCCCCATGAACTCCTGGAACCGCTCGGTGGTGTCCTCGCCCCGGGCGTGGGCGGCGAGCAGGTCGTTGAGGTCGCGCAGCATGTCCTGGATGCGCCGCACGTCCTCGGGGCCGACGTTCGCCATGGCCTGCTTCATGCCCTGGAAGCGCTGGTCCATCAGCTCCCGGCCGAGCAGGTCCTGGATCTTGCCGTACGACTCGCGCGCCTGCGGCGAGCGCCAGTCGTACTCGGCCAGCTCGCGCACGGCCGCCGCCGTGGACTGCGGCAGCGCGTCGAGCACGGCCTCGCGGAAGCGGGCGTCGTCGTCCGGGTCGGGGAACAGCGCCGTCCGCTCGGCCTGGACGGCCTCCTGGAGCAGCCGCTGGACCTCCTGCAACGTGCCGTCGAGGCGGTGCCGCCGGGTGATCGCGGACCGCTTCCGCCACAGCCGCGCGGTCAGGTCGTCCAGGCCGCGGGTGCCCGACACGCCCCGGCGCAGCAGCTCGCGCAGCGCCGACTCGGGCGAGGAGCCCTCCATGACCTCGCGGCCCAGCTCGTCCACCGCCGCGCGCAGGTCGGTCGGCGGTGCCAGCGGGTCGGGGCCGTCGACGTACCGGCCGTAGCGGTAGCCGCTCATCCGTACACCGATCGGTCGTCGTCGCTGTCCTTGGCCAGCTGACGGGTGAGGTAGAGCGATTCCAGGGCCAGCTCCACGCCCGAGGCGATGCGGCCGGCCGGGTCCTTGGGGCCCGCGCCGACGCGCTGCGCCACCTCGTGCAGCACCGGCAGCTCGGGCAGCGCGCCGAGCAGGTCGCCCGCGTGCACGCGTTCGCCGGTGGCCACCGGGTGGCCGTCGGACACCAGCTCGGCCAGCGGCCGCAGGTTCAGGCCCGCGAACGTCGAGCGCGCCGTGTCCGCCACGGCCCGGCGCAGCAGGTGGGTCAGCACCTCCTGCTCGCGGCCCTCCTCGCCGGCCTCGAACTCCAGCTTGCCGCGCAGCACCTCGGGCACCGAGTCGAGGTCGACCGGGCGCGCGACGGCCGGCGTCTCGCCGATCAGGGCGCTGCGGCGCAGGGCGGCGGCGGCGACCGTCTCGGCCGCGGCGACCGCGAACCGGGCCGACACGCCGGAGCGCTGGTCGATCGCCGACGACTCGCGCAGGTGCCGCACGAACCGGGCGATGACCTCCAGCAGGTGGTCGCCGACCTCCGCGACCAGGTCGGCCTCCTGGCGCACGAGGTCGATCTCGGTGGAGACCTCCAGCGGGTAGTGCGTGCGGATCTCGGCGCCGAACCGGTCCTTGAGCGGGGTGATGATCCGGCCGCGGTTGGTGTAGTCCTCGGGGTTGGCGGTGGCGACGAGCAGCACGTCCAGCGGCAGCCGCAGCGTGTAGCCGCGGATCTGGATGTCGCGCTCCTCCATCACGTTGAGCAGCGACACCTGGATGCGCTCGGCCAGGTCGGGCAGTTCGTTGACGGCGATGACGCCGCGGTGGGAGCGGGGCAGCAGGCCGTAGTGGATGGTCTCCGGGTCGCCGAGGCTGCGGCCCTGGGCGACCTTGACCGGGTCGACGTCGCCGACCAGGTCGCCGACGCTCGTGTCGGGCGTGGCCAGCTTCTCGGAGAACCGCTCGTCGCGGTGCTTCCAGACCACGGGGAGGTCGTCGCCCAGTTCGGCGGCGCGGCGCTTGGAGGCGGGCGTGATGGGGTCGAGCGGGTGCTCGTTCAGCTCGGCGCCCTCGATGACGGGGGTCCACTCGTCGAGGAGGCCGACGACGGTGCGCAGCAGCCTGGTCTTGCCCTGGCCGCGTTCGCCGAGCAGCACCACGTCGTGCCCGGCCAGCAGGGCGCGCTCCAGCTGCGGCAGCACGGTGCGGTCGAAGCCGACGATCCCGGGCCACGGGTCGCGGCCCTCGCGCAGGGCGGCCAGCAGGTTCTCGCGGATCTCGGCCTTCACCCCGCGCGGCAGGTGGCCTGCCGCGCGGAGGGCGCCGGCGGTGGTGGGGAGCTGAGGGGTCACCCGGTCGAAGTTACGCCTGGTCCGGGCACCGGTCGACGTGGAGCGACTCCACCACCTCGAAGGGGCCGGGCCCGCTCGGATGTGGGACAATGGCGGCGCGCGGGCCCTCGTCACGGCCCGGTCGCCCCACCCTCCCGCACCGCTCGGCGGTGGTCCGGGACCGCGCGGACGCGCCGGCCACCTCGGCGGAACCCCCCGAAAAGCGGACAGCACCGGCCGGACCGGCGGTATGCAGGAATCCGGGCCGGCGGTATGCAGGGATGAGGGCCGAGCGCGGAGGCGGTGCTCATGGGGGTGTCGGGGGACGGCCGCGCGGGGCGCCGCGCCGAGGACGAGCGCAAGCGGCAGGAGGAGTACTGGCTCCGGGCCGCCGCCGCGGCGGGCTTCCGGGCGCGCACCGGGTTCGGGATCGCTCCGGGCGCGGGGCCGGGCGTCGCGGTGCCGGACATCGCGGTGCACGGCCTCGCCGACACCGCGATCGGGCTCGGGGCCGGTCGCCTCCCGCCGGGCCGGGTGGCGCGCGGGACGGTCCGGGCGCACCGCGCGGGCTGGCTGCCGCTGTGGTTCTCCGGGGCCGACCGCTCCCCGTCGTGGTTCCACCGGGTGCCCTCGGTCGGCTGCAACAGGACCTCCTGGGACGACGTGCCCCGCCGCGGCGCGCTGACCGCCACCGGGCTCCGCCGGGTGGCCGAGGAGCGGTGCGACGTGCTGACCTTCGACCGTTGCCCCGACGGGGGGTCGACCCCGTGCGGCCGGTCCCACCCGTACCTGCGCCCGTGGCCCGGCATGAAGGTCGACGACGTGGCCGAGCAGGTCCCGGCCCGCGAGGCCGTGCTGCTGGCCCCCGTCCCGGACCGGGTCTACCTCGTCCCGGTGCGCGACCTGGCGCGCTTCCGGGAGATGACCGGCGGGCGCGGCGCGTACGAGCCCGCCGGGGAGGCGCGCGGCGCCGGCGCCGGTCCCGAGCGGGTGCACCGGTGGTGCGCGGCGTGCGGCAACCCGCTGCTCTACCTGCGCCCCGGGCGCGACCGGTGCGAGCGGTGCCGGTCCGGGACGCGGGAGCCGGTCAGCGGGCCAGGGTGAGGAGTTCGGTGCGCGCGGTCTCGTCGTCGAGGTGGGCCAGGGCGTTCACCGGCGCGAGGGCGCGGGCGCGGGTCGATCGCGACCGGGCCGCGCGGGCCCGGCAGGGCGGCGGTCCGGGTGGCGAGGACGTCGGCGTCGGGTGAT
>NZ_JBPKJK010000016.1:0-84624 GCF_051756985.1 Saccharothrix sabaoui | reverse complement strand
GGGGCGGGGGCCGCCGGCGGGTCGAGACTGGGGCCATGAGCGAAACCCTCATCGCCCTCGCGGCCCTCGCGACCGGCGTGGCCCTCGGCCTGGTCGTCCGGTTCCCGGGGCGCCGTCGCTCGCCCCGGCGGACGACCGCCGCGCCCGCCGACGTCGGCGCGCTGCTCAACGCCGTGGACGACCTGGAGTACGGGCTGGCCGCGGTGCTGAACTTCGGACCGCTGTCGTCGTCCGAACTGGCCGGCGTGGACCTGACCGCCAAGCTCGAACGGCTCGCGGGCGACCTGCCCAAGGACGTCTTCGCCGCGCTCAGGGGGCTGGTCGGCAAGATCGCGCTGCACCCGTACCCCGAGCGGCACGACCTGCTCGGCGCGGTCCGCGACGACGAGGCGGCGGTGTGGCTCGCGCTGCGCGACGCGATCGGCAGCGGGGCCGCCCAGCACGCGGCGGCCGCGGAGGCGTGCCGGGTGCTGGAGGGTGTCCGCGACGCGCTGCGGCGCGACCCGGGGGTGGCCCGGCGGGAGCTGGTCGGCGTCTGAGGGGCGGTGCGCCCGGCGCGCGGTGACCGCGTCCGGCTGACCGCGTCCGGCTGACCGGGCGCGGTGACCGCGTTCCGGTGAACGCGCGGTGACCGTCCGGAACCGGATGGGGTGACGCGGGCGGCCCTGCGGAGTCCCGGAGGTTCCCGTAACCGGTTCCGGGCGTCCCGCGGCAGGCGTTCCGACCCGGGTGCGGCGACGCGTCGGCTGAGCAGGCATCTCCCCGCCGCGGGCAGGTCCGGACCCTGCCCGGCCATGATCGGGACGGGGTTCCGGGAGCGGTCGTCGGGGTGGTGCGGGGGCTGCTGAAAGTGTGAACGGCGTCGTCACCTTTCGTGGTAATCCGTCCTACGACCTGCCATTTCGTCCCCCGACCGGGGTACATTGGCAGCCTTGGAGGGGTCCTGGTCCACGTTCGGGACCCCTCAGTCACGCCAGGAGCCCGCAGGCCGCGACCCGGCCCACCGAGACGACGGCCGACGAGGAGGCTGGATGTCCGACGACGCGTCGGCCGAGGCGCCCACCGCGCCGTCCCGGTCCACGAACCGCTCCTTCAGCGCGTTCGCGGCCCTGCTCCTCGTCGCGGGCGGGCTGTCCGCGTTCGCCGTCGGCACCTGGCTGCCCGACAACTCCGCCACGCCGAGCCTGCTGTGGACCGGCCCGCTGCTCGTCGTCGGCTTCCTGCTCGCCGAGCAGCTCGCCATCAACGTCGACGTGCGCAGCGGCGTGGCCTGGACCATCTCGTTCACCGAGATCCCGCTCGTGCTCGGCCTGCTCGTCGCGCCGTTCGAGGTCGTGCTCGCCGCGCACGTGGTCGCGGGCGTCGGCACGCTGCTCGGCCGCCGCGTGCTCGACCGGGCGGTCTACAACGCCGGCCTGATGTTCATGGAGATCTCGGTGGCCTTCGCGGTCGCCGAGTGGGTCAAGGACCTGCTCGGCCGCAGCGGCCCGATCTGGGCGGGCGCGTTCGTCGGCACCATCGCCGTGCCGCTGCTGGCCAGCCTGCTCGGCCTGACCGCGCTGCGGATCATGCGCAAGGGCATGCGGCTCGGCCCGGCGGTGCGCCTGGTCGCGCAGACCCTCGTGGTGGCGCTGCTGAACACCTCCGCCGGCCTGGTCGGCTACGAGGTCGCGACGCGCGTGCCGTGGGGCGGCCTGCTCATCGGCCTCGTCTTCGCCGGCATCACGGCCATCTACCTCGCCTACTCGGGCCTGCTGCGCGAGCAGCGGGACCTGGAGGCGCTCAGCGAGGTCTCGCTGCGCGTCGCCCGCTCCGGCAGGCACGCCACCGGCCCGCGCGGCACCGCCCCGGACGCCGGCGACGGCCACGCCGAGGACGACGAGTGGCAGCTGATCGCCGACCGCATCCGCGAGCAGCTCAACTCCAACCGCGTCGTGCTGCGGCTGCGCACCGACCCGCAGGCGCCGATGCGCAGCTTCGTGTCGGGCGAGCCGCTGCCGCCGGGGATGCGCCGCGACGACCCGCGCGTGCTGCGCGAGGACGCCCTGCTCCAGCTGCCCGGCGCGCAGGTGCGGTACTTCCGCGTCGTCGACGCGGGCGAGGAGGCCGCCGAGGCCCTGGCCCGCCGCGACGCGCAGGAGGCGCTGGTCGTGCCGCTGCGCGGCGCCACCCAGCTGCTCGGCGCGGTCGAGGTGCACGACCGGCTCAGCCGGTGGCGCGGCTTCGGCAAGGCCGACATCCAGCTCCTGCGCACGCTCGCCAGCCACCTGTCGACCGCCGTGGACAACCGCAGGCTGCTCGCCCGGCTGCGCCACGACGCCTACCACGACCCGCTGACCGGCCTGCTCAACCGGCCCGGCTTCCGCGAGGCCGCGAGCGAGCCGATGCGCCAGGCCGAGACGGCCGTCGTGGTCCGCGTGGACCTCGACGTGCTGTCCACCGTCTCCGACGCGCTCGGCCAGACCTGGGCCAACCGGATGGTCGTCGCCGCCGGCCGCAGGCTGCGCGACGAGCTGGGCCCCGAGGTGCCGCTGGCCCGCCTGGAGGGCGGCGCGTTCGCCGCGCTGCTGGTGGACCGGCAGACCGGGCGGGTCCGGGAGATCGCCGAACGGCTGCGCGCCGCGCTGTCCGTGCCGTACCCCGTCGACCGGCTCACCGTCGAGGCGGGCGCCGTCGTCGGCTGGGCCACCACGGCGGACTGCGAGGTCGAGGAGCCCGACCCCGACGCCCTGCTCCAGCGCGCCGACGTGGCCGTGCGGGCGACCAGCGAGAACGAGCCGCTGCGCCAGTACGCGCCGAGCATGGGCCAGATCTTCCTGCGCCGCTTCCAGCTCGTCACGCAGTTCCGCTCGGCCCTGGAGAACGGCCAGATCTCCGTGCACTACCAGCCGAAGGTCGCCCTGCCGAGCCGCCAGGTCATCGGCGGCGAGGCGCTGGTGCGCTGGAAGCACCCGGAGTTCGGCCGCGTCGACCCGGACGAGTTCGTGCCCGCCGTCGAGGCCACCGGCCTGGTCGACGTGCTCACCGACTTCGTGATGGACAAGGCGCTGGAGCGGGTGCGGCGGTGGATCGACCGCGGGCTGCGGATGTCCATCGCGGTCAACCTGTCCGTGCGCACGCTCGCCGACGAGGAGTTCCCCGACCGCGTCGCGGCGGCCCTGGTCAAGCACGGGGTGCCGCCGGAGCTGCTCACGTTCGAGCTGACCGAGTCCGGCGTGATGGCCGACCCGGAGCGCGCGCTGCCCGTGCTGCGGCGCCTGCACCAGATGGGTGTCGTGCTGGCCGTGGACGACTTCGGCACCGGCTACTCGTCACTGGCCTACCTGCGGCAGCTCCCGGTGGACGAGGTCAAGATCGACAAGAGCTTCGTGCTCGGCATGGGCACCGACCTCGGCGACATGGCCGTGGTCCGCTCGATCGTGGAGCTGGGCCACTCGCTCGGCCTCACCGTGGTCGCCGAGGGCGTGGAGGACGACGCCGCGCGGGACCAGCTGGTGGCCATGGGCTGCGACGTGGCGCAGGGCTACCTGATCTCCCGGCCGCTGTCCGAGGAGCGCTTCGAGGCGTGGCTGCGGGCGCGGACGGTGCAGGTCAGGGGTGCCCGGGATGAGACGGTGCTCACGTTGGTGCATTGATCGGGACCCCCGATTTCTCTTCTGCGCGAGTGGTGTTGTAGAGTTCTACTCGCTGCAAGAGCAAGCCCCTTTAGCTCAGTCGGCAGAGCGTCTCCATGGTAAGGAGAAGGTCTACGGTTCGATTCCGTAAAGGGGCTCCACAACCGGCCGCGGTGCTCAAGCATCGCGGCTGACTTGTGTACAGCGGTGTAGCTCAGTTGGTAGAGCAAGCGGCTCATAATCGCTGTGTCGCCGGTTCAAGTCCGGCCACCGCTACTCGCAAGATCCCCGCCAGGCGGTAAGCCCGCACTGGGGAACCGGGGTACACGCGCTCTAGGAAGGCAAGGACCGTGGCTGCAACCGACGTACGCCCCAAGATCACCCTCGCGTGCGAGGAGTGCAAGCACCGGAACTACATCACCAGGAAGAACCGGCGCAACGACCCGGACCGCCTGGAGATCAAGAAGTTCTGCCCGAACTGCAAGACCCACCGCGCTCACAAGGAAACCCGCTGAGCCGGTAGCACCACCTCCGACCGAGGCCCGTCCCCCGCGTGGGGACGGGCCTCGTCGCGTATAACCTGCGTGCCGTGCCTCTCGACCAGTCCTACGTCGGACGTTCCTACCCGCCGTCGCCCCCCTACGAAGTCGGCCGCGAGAAGATCCGCGAGTTCGCCGACGCGGTGGGGGAGTCGAGCCCGGCGCACCGCGACCCGGAGGCCGCCCGCGCCCTGGGCTACCGGGACGTCATCGCGCCGCCGACGTTCGCGGTCGTGCTGTCGCTGAAGATCAACGACGTGCTGGTCGAGGACCCCGAGCTGGGCCTGGACTACAGCCGCGTGGTGCACGGCGACCAGACCTTCGTCCACCACCGCCCCATCACGGCGGGCGACCGGCTGTCCGTGTCGCTGCACGTGGACGGCATCACCTCCCGGATGGGCAACGACATGCTGGCGCTGCGCGCCGAGATCGCCACCGAGGACGGCGAACCGGTCACCACCGCCAGGTCGACCCTCGTGGTGCGCGGGGAGGGCTCGTGATCACGGCGTCGGACGTGTCCGTGGGCGACGAGCTGCCACCCCTGTCGCTGCGCATCACCCGCGCCGACCTGGTCCGCTACGCGGGCGCGTCGGGCGACTTCAACCCGATCCACTGGAACGAGCGGTTCGCCCGCGAGGTCGGCCTGCCGGGCGTCATCGCGCACGGGATGCTCACCATGGGCCTCGCCGGCCGGATCGTCACCGCGTGGACCGGCGACCCGGGCGCCGTCGTCGAGTACGGCGTGCGGTTCGGGCGGCCCGTCCCGGTGCCCGACGACGAGGAGGGCGCGCTCGTGGAGGTGACGGGCAAGGTGACCAAGGTCCTGGAGGACGGGACGTTCAAGGTCAACGTGACGGCCTCGTTCGAGGGCAAGTCGGTCCTCGGCGGCGCGTCGGCCCGCGTACGGCTGCGCTAGGGCCCTCCCCGACCCTTTCCCGCGCCCCTCCCGAGGGCTTCAGAAGCCGTCGCAAAGGGCGCTGGCGTGCGCGCCGGTGGCCGTGGCCGAGCGCCGCTCGACGCCGTCCACGGTCACCTCGCACGCCACGTCCCCGCCGCCCTGGCCGATGGTGACGGTGAGGACGCCGCCGACGGGCTCGTCGGGCACGACCAGCTCCTTGCGCCAGGGGAGCGCGGTCAGCTCCTCCCGGCGCGTCCCGGTGCCGTCCCGCTGGAACGTCGAGTAGGTGACGGTGGCCCGCTCGACCGCGCCGCGCACCTCGTAGACCACCCGGACCGGTGGTACCGGGCGGGTGGTCCACAGCACGAGGGCCACCGCCCCGATCACCAGCGCCGCCGCGCCTGCGACAACGGACCACGTGCGGAAGCGCGGTCGTGCGGGCCGTTCGGGCTCCGGCATGGGTCTCCTCGGACGTGGACCGGTGGGGCTGAATGGACCATCGGTGTGACACGACCCGCGGTTACAGCTTCGCCCGAACGGGTTACGGAGGGTCGGGTGCGACGGGGCATCGGGGTGATGCGGATCACCAATGATCACGCGTCGCCGCGGCGTGCTCGAAAACGCCACGAGGCACCCCGGTCGGGGTGCCTCGTGAACGGGTCGGTCGGTCCTCGCTACTTCACCTCGGACAGCAGCTCCGCCATCCGGGTGATGCCGGTCTTGAGGTCGTCGTCGCCCAGGGCGTACGAGAGGCGCAGGTAGCCGGGCGTGCCGAACGCCTCGCCGGGCACCACGGCCACCTCGACGTGCTCCAGGACCAGCGCGGCCAGCTGCACGGTGTCGGTGATCGTCGTCCCGCGCAGCTCCTTGCCGATCAGCGCCTTCACCGACGGGTACACGTAGAACGCGCCCTTCGGGGTCGGGCACTCGACGCCGGGGATCGCCGACAGCATCTCGACGATCGTGCGCCGCCGCCGGTCGAACGCCTCGCGCATCTCGTGCGCCGCGTCCAGCGACCCGGACACGGCCTCCAGGGCCGCGCGCTGCGAGACGTTCGACACGTTCGAGGTCAGGTGCGACTGGAGGTTCGCCGCCGCCTTCACCACGTCCGCCGGGCCGATCAGCCAGCCGACCCGCCAGCCGGTCATCGCGTACGTCTTGGCCACGCCGTTGAGCACGATCGTCCGGTCCGCCATCGCGGGCACGACCGCCGGCAGCGACACCGACTCCGCGCCGTCGTAGACCAGGTGCTCGTAGATCTCGTCGGTGATCACCCACAGGCCGTGCTCCAGCGCCCACTCGCCGATCGCGACGACCTGCTCGCGGGTGTAGACCGAGCCCGTCGGGTTCGAGGGGGAGCACAGCAGCAGCACCTTGGTCCTCGCGGTGCGCGCGGCCTCCAGCTGCTCGACGGTGACCAGGTAGTCGGTCGTCTCGTCGGCCGTGACCTGCACCGGGACGCCGCCGGCCAGCGTGATCGCCTCGGGGTAGGTGGTCCAGTACGGCGCGGGCAGCAGCACCTCGTCGCCCGGGTCCACGATCGTGGCGAACGCCTGGTAGACGGCCTGCTTGCCGCCGTTGGTGATGAGCACCTGCGCGGGCTTCACCTCGTAGCCGGAGTCCCGCAGCGTCTTCGCGGCTACGGCTTCCCGCAGCTCCGGCAGGCCCGCGGCGGGCGTGTAGCGGTGGTTCTTCGGGTCGGCGCACGCGGCCTGCGCGGCGGCGACGACGGCCTCGGGGGTCGGGAAGTCGGGCTCGCCCGCCCCGAAGCCGATCACCGGTCGACCGGCCGCCTTGAGCGCCTTCGCCTTCGCGTCCACCGCGAGGGTGGCGGACTCGGCGATGCCCCCGATGCGCTCGGAGATCCGGGGCAGCTCGGAGGGGGTGGACTCGGTGGTCGTCTCAGGCGTGGCCATGGCCCCAATCGTGGCAGATCGCACAACCGCGCCACCTGCCGGCACCCCCTCTGACCGGGCCAGTTGGAAAGTGGGGTGAGACGTGCCGTATGCTCTGGAACTCGGAACGCCGAGTCGCTGCCTCACGAGCCACGTGAGGGCGCTGCGGGGCGTCTCCAGCCAGGGGGTTCCAACGGTGGGACCTCAAAGGGGCGTAGCTCAACTGGCAGAGCAGCGGTCTCCAAAACCGCAGGTTGCAGGTTCAAGTCCTGTCGCCCCTGCGTCGAAGCGCGAACGTGAGCGGAGGACGGCATGAGCGAGGGCCGCGAGCAGGACCAGCCGGACGAGCGCGAGAGCGCCTCCCGGCCGGTTACCGCCGCAGCGCGGCGCGAGCGCCGTGGTTCCGCGCGACCGGCGGGCCGCAAGGACGTCGAGGCGAAGAAGTCGACCGAGGTCGACTCCGACGCCGAGGCGGACAAGAAGGGTCGCGCCACGCGCTCGCGGACGGACACGGAGAAGCGTCCCAACATCTTCGCCCGGCTCGTCCGCTACGTCCGTGAAGTGGTCAGCGAGCTGCGGAAGGTCATCTGGCCGACCCGCAAGCAGATGATCACCTACACGGGGGTCGTGCTGGTCTTCGTGGCCTTCATGGTGGCGTTGGTCTTCGGCCTGGATTCGGCCTTCGCCTGGGGCATGTTCCGGCTGTTCGGCTGAGCCGAACTCCGCACCGCCCCGGTGGCGGCGGACATGTGATGCATGAGAGGAAGCGAGACCCACAGTGACCTCCGAGAACGGCGTTGACGCCCAGGAGCACACCGACCTGACCGACGAGCAGGACTTCGACGGTGGAGTCGAGGACGTCGAGCAGGACGAGGCGTCGGAGGCCATCGAGGAGTCCGCTTCCGCTGCTGCCGACGACGAGGACGACGAGGACACCGCCGAGTCCGGTGGTGACATCGAGTCCGGCGGCGACATCGAGTCCGGCGGTGACGTCGAGTCCGTCGCGGTCGCCGACATCGACGCCGAGCCCGCCGACCCGGCCGAGGAGATGCGCGACGCACTGCGCCGCGCCCCCGGCGACTGGTACGTCGTGCACTCGTACGCGGGCTACGAGAACAAGGTCAAGACCAACCTCGAAACGCGCATCCAGACGCTCGACATGGAGGACTTCATCTTCCAGGTCGAGGTGCCGACCGAGGAAGTCACCGAGATCAAGAACGGCCAGCGCAAGCAGGTGCAGCGCAAGGTGCTGCCCGGCTACATCCTGGTCCGGATGGAGCTCAACGACGCCTCGTGGAGCGCGGTGCGCAACACGCCCGGCGTGACGGGTTTCGTCGGCGCGACGTCGAAGCCGTCGCCGCTGACCATCGACGAGGTGCTGAAGTTCCTGCTGCCCCAGGTCGAGGAGAAGCCCGCCGCGGGCAAGAAGGCCGCCGCGACCCCGACGAAGTCGACCATCGAGGTGGACTTCGAGGTCGGCGAGTCCGTCACCGTCATGGACGGCCCGTTCGCCACGCTGCCCGCCACGATCAGCGAGGTCAACGCGGACGGCCAGAAGCTGAAGGTCCTGGTGTCGATCTTCGGCCGCGAGACTCCGGTCGAGCTGTCGTTCAGCCAGGTCTCCAAGATCTGATCCGGCTCCCCCGTGCGCGGGGGAGGTCGGCAGCCACGCCGCGGCTGGCAGGGCCGCGCGTGGACACCGCAATGAAGGAACCGAGATGCCTCCCAAGAAGAAGAAGCTCGCAGCTGTAATCAAGTTGCAGATCAAGGCCGGTGCCGCGAACCCGGCGCCGCCGGTCGGCCCCGCGCTGGGTCAGCACGGCGTCAACATCATGGAGTTCTGCAAGCAGTACAACGCCGCGACCGAGTCGCAGCGCGGCACCGTCGTGCCGGTCGAGATCTCCGTGTACGAGGACCGCTCGTTCGACTTCAAGCTCAAGACCCCGCCGGCCGCGAAGCTGATCCTCAAGGCCGCCGGTGTCGAGAAGGGCTCGGGCGAACCGCACCGGCTCAAGGTCGCCAAGGTGACCATGGACCAGGTCCGCGAGATCGCGCAGACCAAGATGGTCGACCTGAACGCCAACGACGTGGACCAGGCGGCGAAGATCATCGCCGGCACCGCCCGCTCCATGGGCATCACCGTCGAAGGCTGACCGTCCCCCCGTACGTCGGTAGTTCGTGGGAGAGCCACGCGCTGGCTCGCCACCACAACTGATCCACTTAAGGAACAGAAGCATGAAGCGCAGCAAGGCGTACAAGAACGCCGCCGAGCTGGTGGACCGGGAGCGGCTGTACTCGCCGCTGGAGGCCGCCAAGCTCGCCAAGGAGACGTCCAAGGTCAAGCTGGACGCGACCGTCGAGGTCGCCATCCGGCTCGGCGTCGACCCCCGCAAGGCCGACCAGATGGTCCGCGGCACCGTGAACCTGCCGCACGGTACGGGCAAGACCGCCCGCGTGATCGTCTTCGCCA
Source organism: Saccharothrix sabaoui (assembly GCF_051756985.1). Classification (NCBI taxonomy): domain Bacteria; kingdom Bacillati; phylum Actinomycetota; class Actinomycetes; order Pseudonocardiales; family Pseudonocardiaceae; genus Saccharothrix; species Saccharothrix sabaoui. The sequence goes on along the minus strand of NZ_JBPKJK010000016.1, from coordinate 75,208 downwards.
CGGGTGACAAGGCCGCCGAGGCCGAGGCCGCCGGTGCCGACGCGGTCGGCTCCGAGGACCTGATCGCGCGCATCCAGGACGGCTGGCTCGACTTCGACGCCGCGATCGCCACGCCCGACCAGATGGCCAAGGTCGGTCGCATCGCCCGCATCCTCGGCCCGCGCGGCCTGATGCCGAACCCGAAGACCGGCACCGTGACGCCCGACGTCACCAAGGCCGTCGTCGACATCAAGGGCGGTAAGATCAACTTCCGCGTCGACAAGCAGGCCAACCTGCACCTCGTCATCGGCAAGGTGTCGTTCGACCCGGAGAAGCTGGTCGAGAACTACGCCGCCGCGCTGGACGAGATCCTGCGCGCGAAGCCGTCCGCCGCGAAGGGCCGGTACCTGAAGAAGGTCACCGTCTCGACGACGATGGGCCCCGGCATCCCGGTCGACCCGAACCGGACCCGGAACCTGCTGACCGACGAGGCGACCGCCTGACCTCGGTTCGACAGCTCCGCGAAGCGCCCCCCGGCCCCGTGCCGGGGGGCGCTCCCGCGTTCAGGGGCAGGCGGGTTCGGCCTCGTAGCCGGTGATCGCCCAGCTCGAACTGGGCTGCTTGGTGAGCGTGAACTTGCCCAGCGCCGGACCACTGCGCACGGTGAGCGCGCAGGAGCTGACCTCGACCGAACCCGATGCGGGCACGGCGCGCATGTCGGCGGGGAAGCCGAGCTGGCGGTAGGTGCTCACGTCCGTCACCCGCTCCTTCAGCTTGGCCACCGCGGCCTCGCAGTCGGGTGCGCCGAATGCCTCCGCGAACGCCTTCTCCGGTCCGTCGTCCTTGAAGTACGAGCACGCCTGGCCGCCGTCACCGGTGCCGACGTGCTTGTAGAACAGGGCGATCGTGCCGTTGTTGCCGTACGGGGTCTGGGGCGCGGTGACGTTGTTCTCCACGCCGCCGCTGTCCACCGCCACGTCACCCGGGTCGTCGCCGCCGAAGTACTGCCCGTAGAAGTGGTTCGCGATCAGCAGCGCGACCACGAGGTACACCAGGCGGCGGAAGAGCTTGCTGCCCAGCAGGGTTTTCCACAGCGGCTTGCGCGGTGGCGGCGGGGGTGGGGCCACCGGGGGGTACGGGTACGGCTGGGGTTGCTGGAGTTGGCCCGGCGGGGGCTGGCCGGGTGGGGACTGGCCCGGCGGGAGGGCCTGGGGGCCGCCGGCGCCCTGGGCCTGCTGGAAGCGCTGGAACTCCTGGAACCTCTGGAACTCCTGGAACTGCCTCAGCTGTTCCGGGTCGAGGTCCGGTGGCGGCGGGTTCCGGGGCGGCTCTTCGGTCACGCGTCACATCATGCCGATTTGGAGGCCGCCTGCCACCTGCCGTACGCTGGGGAACGGTTCACCGAAGACCGCTGGTCATCCGAGTCATGTCATTTGACTTAGAACGAAGGCCCCGCGATGCGGGCGACCCGCGCAGGAGAACGAGGAAGTAGCAGGCCGTTCCGGTCTGTCACGCCCCGTGCTGCTGCGCAGGGGCGTTTTTTGTTGCGCGGAGCCCTCTCCCGGCGGTCACCAAAGCCCAGAGAGGAGGCGATCATGGCGAAGCCCAGCAAGGTTTCGGCCGTCGCCGAGCTGTCGGACAAGTTCCGCGGTAGCTCGGCCGCCGTCGTCACCGAGTACCGTGGCCTCTCCATGGCGCAGCTCACCACGCTGCGTCGCGCTCTCGGCGCGGGCACCACGTACACCGTTGCGAAGAACACGCTGGTCAAGCGTGCCGCTGAGGACGCGGGCGTCCAGGGCCTCGAAGCCCTGCTCGTCGGCCCCACGGCCATCGCCTTCGTCGAAGGCGAGCCGGTCGACGCGGCGAAGGCCCTGCGTGACTTCGCGAAGGACAACAAGGCCCTGGTCATCAAGGGCGGCTACATGGATGGCCGCCCGCTCTCGGTCGACGAGGTCACCGCCATCGCGGACCTCGAGACCCGTGAGGTGCTGCTCGCCAAGCTGGCGGGCGCGATGAAGGGCAACCTGGCCAAGGCCGCGGGTCTGTTCAACGCCCCGGCTTCCCAGGTCGCTCGCCTGGCTGCTGCCCTGGTGGAGAAGAGGTCCTCGGAGGCGCCCGCCGCCGACGAGGCCGACGCTCCCGCCGAAAGCTGATCACACCCGAAAACTCCGCGTCCCGGCCGCAGTTCGGGCGTTGAAAGAAAGGACCGCCATCATGGCGAAGCTCAGCACCGACGAGCTGCTCGACGCGTTCAAGGAGATGACCCTCCTGGAGCTGTCTTCCTTCGTGAAGCAGTTCGAGGAGACCTTCGAGGTCACCGCCGCCGCCCCGGTCGCCGTTGCCGCTGCCGGCCCGGCCGCCGCTGCCGCCCCCGCCGAGGAGGAGAAGGACGAGTTCACCGTCGTCCTCGAGGGCGCCGGCGACAAGAAGATCCAGGTCATCAAGGTCGTCCGCGAGGTCGTCTCGGGCCTGGGCCTGAAGGAGGCCAAGGAGCTCGTCGAGTCCGCTCCGAAGCCGCTCCTGGAGAACGTGGCGAAGGACGTCGCCGACGCCGCCAAGGAGAAGCTCGAGGCCGCCGGCGCCAAGATCTCGCTCAAGTGATCTAGCGCTCCAGGCACCGCCGAGGGCGGGCACCCACACCGGGTGCCCGCCCTCGTGCTGTTCAACGGGGTGCGCGCGTCGGCGGACCGGACTGGAAAAAGTTGCCTACTCGTGGGTAGGGTCGGGTCGGTGGCGGGCGTCACGTCGTTACCCAGTTGAGACACCGTTGGGCCAACTGGCGAGTAACCACGGCACGACGCCCTCGTTGCACCGGTATGACGGCGGCCTGGCCGGCGTCGGCACGGTGCCGTTGACCGGGAGGTGTGATGGGCGCTGAGGTGGTCGTCGAGGGCCTGACGAAGTCCTTCGGCAAGCAGACCATCTGGCGGGACGTCACGTTGTCCCTCCCGCCGGGCGAGGTCAGCGTGATGCTGGGACCGTCGGGCACGGGCAAGTCCGTCTTCCTGAAGTCGCTGGTCGGCCTGCTCAAGCCGGAGCGCGGGAAGATCGTCATCAACGGCACGGACCTGGTCCGCTGCTCCGAGCACAAGCTGTACGAGATCCGGAAGCTGTTCGGCGTCCTGTTCCAGGACGGCGCGCTGTTCGGCTCGATGAACCTCTTCGACAACGTGGCCTTCCCGCTGCGCGAGCACACCCGCAAGACCGAGGCCGAGGTCCGGCGCGTCGTGCTGGAGAAGATGGAGATGGTCGGCCTCGTCGGCGCGGAGAAGAAGCTCCCCGGCGAGATCTCCGGCGGCATGCGCAAGCGCGCGGGCTTGGCGCGGGCGCTGGTGCTCGACCCCGAGATCATCCTGTGCGACGAGCCGGACTCCGGCCTCGACCCGGTGCGCACCGCCTACCTGAGCCAGCTGCTGATCGACCTGAACTCGCAGATCGACGCGACCATCCTGATCGTCACGCACAACATCACGGTGGCCCGCACCGTCCCCGACAACCTGGGCATGCTGTTCCGCCGCGAGCTGGTCATGTTCGGGCCCCGCGAGGTGCTGCTGACCAGCGACGAGCCGGTCGTGGAGCAGTTCCTCAACGGCCGCCGCCTCGGCCCGATCGGCATGTCCGAGGAGAAGGACCAGGCCACGATGGCCGCCGAGCTGGCGCACAAGGAGGCGGGCCACTCGGACGGCTCGCCCGACGAGGACGTGCGCGGCGTCGTGCCGCAGCTCGAACCGACGCCCGGCCTGCCGCCGCGCGGCGCGGTCCGCCGCCGCAAGGACCGGGTGATGAGCATCCTGCACACCCTGCCGCCGGACGCGCAGAAGGGCATCATCGCGAGCCTCACGCCCGACGAGCAGCGCCACTACGGCGTGCCGGCGGGCGCCACCCGGCCGGTCCCCGCGAGCCCCAGCCCGTGGCCGCGGCACGGGGGCGTGCTGTGAGCACGCCGGCGACGTTCCCCGGCGCCGGGGCCCTGCGCGAGACCGGCCGCATGTTCGCGCTCGGCATCGACGTGGTGCGCGGCACGTTCCGCCGCCCGTTCCAGCTGCGGGAGTTCATCCAGCAGTGCTGGTTCGTGGTGAGCGTGACGGTGCTGCCCACGGCGCTGGTGTCGATCCCGTTCGGCGCGGTCATCGCGCTCCAGATCGGCAGCCTGACCCGGCAGATCGGCGCCCAGTCGTTCACCGGCGCGGCGAGCGTGCTGGCGATCATCCAGCAGGCCAGCCCGATCGTGACGGCCCTGCTCATCGCGGGCGCGGGCGGCAGCGCCATCTGCGCCGACCTGGGCAGCCGCAAGATCCGCGAGGAGATCGACGCGATGGAGGTGCTGGGCGTCTCGCCGGTCCAGCGCCTGGTGGTGCCCCGCGTGCTGGCCACGATGCTGGTGGCCGTGCTGCTCAACGGCATGGTCAGCGTCGTCGGCGTGATGGGCGGCTACTTCTTCAACGTGATCCTCCAGGACGGCACGCCCGGCGCGTACCTGGCGAGCTTCAGCGCCCTGGCGCAGCTGCCCGACCTGTGGATCTCCGAGATCAAGGCGCTGATCTTCGGGTTCATCGCGGGCATCGTCGCCGCCTACCGCGGCCTCAACCCGGCGGGCGGACCGAAGGGCGTGGGCGACGCGGTCAACCAGGCCGTCGTCATCACGTTCCTGCTGCTGTTCTTCGTGAACTTCGTCCTCACCACGATCTACCTCCAGGTCGTCCCGGCGAAGGGGAGCTGAGGTGGCCACGATCGGCAACCGGGTCCGCAAGGCGGCGAACGCGCCGCTGGCGGTGCTCGACACGTTCGGCGACCAGCTGTGGTTCTACCTGCGCGCGCTCGCCTGGACGCCGCGCACGCTGACCCGCTACCTGCGGGAGACGCTGCGGCTGCTGGCCGAGGTGAGCTTCGGCTCCGGCGCGCTGGCGGTCATCGGCGGCACCATCGGCGTGATGGTCGGCCTGTCGGTGTTCACCGGCACGGTCGTGGGCCTCCAGGGCTTCACCGCGCTCAACCAGATCGGCACGTCGGCGTTCGCGGGTTTCGTGTCGGCCTACTTCAACACCCGCGAGATCGCGCCGCTGGTGGCCGGCCTCGCCCTGAGCGCGACCGTGGGGTCGGGCTTCACCGCCCAGCTCGGCGCGATGCGGATCTCCGAGGAGATCGACGCGCTGGAGGTCATGGGCATCCCCAGCATGCCGTTCCTGGTCACCACGCGGATCATCGCGGGCTTCGTCGCGATCATCCCGCTGTACGTGATCGGCCTGCTCACCAGCTACCTGGCGGCGAGGTTCATCACCGTCGAGTTCTACGGGCAGTCGGCGGGCACCTACGACCACTACTTCAGCCTGTTCCTGCCACCGGTGGACGTGCTCTGGTCGTTCGCCAAGGTGCTCGTCTTCTCCGTGGTGATCATCCTGACGCACTGCTACTACGGCTACCGGGCGTCCGGCGGTCCGGCGGGCGTGGGCATCGCGGTCGGCCGCGCGGTGCGCACCGCGATCGTCACGACCAGCCTGCTGGACTTCTTCCTGAGCATGGCGATCTGGGGCACGACGACGACGGTGAGGATCGCCGGATGACGCTCAAGAGGCGACTCCTCGGGGTCGTGTTCCTCGCCGTGATCGCGCTGTTCCTCACGTTCACGGTGGCGCTCTACAACGACGCGTTCACGAAGGTCGTGAAGGTGACGCTGAAGACCGACCGGGTCGGCAACCAGCTGCTGGTCGACTCGGACGTGAAGGTCCGCGGCATGGTCGTCGGCCACGTCGACGGCATCCGCACCTCGGGCGACGGCGCCGAGCTGGACCTGGCGCTCGACCCCGACCAGGTCGGGCACATCCCGGCGAACGTCTCGGCGCGCCTGCTGCCGAAGACCCTGTTCGGTGAGCGGTACGTCAACCTGGTGCTGCCCGAGCGGGAGGACGGGCCGCTGGGCGAGGGCGACGTCATCGAGCAGGACCGCTCCAGCGGCGCGGTCGAGCTGGAGCAGGTGCTCGCCGACCTGATGCCGGTGCTCCAGGCGGTGCAGCCGGAGAAGCTGGCGACCACGCTGTCCGCGGTGTCGCAGGCGCTGGAGAACCGGGGCGAGCCGCTGGGGGAGACCCTGGTGCAGCTCGACTCGTACCTGGGGGAGCTGAACCCCGAGCTGCCGAAGCTCAAGGAGGGCATCAGCCGGCTCGCGGACGTGTCGAACACCTACGCCGACGCCGCGCCCGACCTGGTGCGCGCCCTGTCCGACGCCACGGTCACCAGCCGCACGCTGGTCGACCAGCGCGAGAACCTGCTCGCCGTGTACGGGGCGCTGACCACCACCTCGGTCGACGTGAACAGCTTCCTCGCGGTGAACAAGAACAACCTGATCCAGCTCGCGGACGTGTCGCGGCCGACGCTGGAGCTGCTGGCGAAGTACGCGCCCGAGTACCCGTGCCTGCTCAAGGGCCTGGCCGAGTTCAAGCCGATCATGGACCAGGTGTTCGGCAAGGGCACGGACGAGCCGGGCCTGCACATCACGCTGGAGGTCACCGCGAACCGCGGCAAGTACGAGCCGGGCAAGGACGAGCCGGAGTACGCCGACAAGCGCGGTCCCCGCTGCTACGACATCGTGCCGCGGCCCGACCCGTTCCCGCAGTACCCGCCGGAGGGCCCGGTGGAGGACGGCTCCACGTCGCCGCCGCCCGCGCGTTCGGCCACCGACGGCGTGCTGCCGCCGAACACCGGCGTGATCCGCGAGGACGGCACGGTCGTGTCCTCGTCCCACGGCGCGCCGGTGCTGGCCAACTCGCCCGCCGAGCAGGACTTCCTGGCCGCGCTGCTCGCGCCGGAGGTCGGTCTGGAGGAGGAGCAGATGCCCAGCTTCACGGCCCTGCTGCTGGGCCCGCTGTACCGGGGAGCGGAGGTGACGGCATGAGGTCGCTGGCCGCGCCCCTGGTCAAGCTGGGCGTCTTCGCCGTCGTCACGGTCCTGGCGACGGCGCTGCTCGCGGTGACCATCTCGAACGCGAACTTCGCCGACGGCACCGGCTACGCGGCCCGGTTCACCGACGTGACCGCGCTCAACGAGGGCGACGACGTGCGCATCGCGGGCGTCCGGGTCGGCCAGGTCGAGGAGATCCGGGTGGTGGACCGCCGGGTCGCCGAGGTGGAGTTCTCCCTGGAGGGCGACCGCACGCTGCCCGTCTCGGCGACCGCGACGATCAAGTACCGCAACCTCGTCGGCCAGCGGTACATCGCGCTGGAGCACGGCGTGGGCGACGCGGCGGCGCTCAAGCCCGGCGACGTCATCCCGCTGGAGCGCACCAGGCCGGCGCTGGACCTGACCGTGCTGTTCAACGGCTTCAAGCCGCTGTTCCAGGCGCTCGACCCGGAGGACGTCAACCAGCTGTCGAGCGAGATCGTCCAGGTCCTCCAGGGCGAGGGCGGCACGATCGACAGCCTGCTGCGGCACACCGCGTCGCTGACCTCCACGCTGGCGAGCCGCGACCAGGTGATCGGCGAGGTCGTCACGAACCTCAACGCGGTGCTCGACACCGTGAACTCACGCGGCGAGCAGGTGTCGACGCTGGTCACGACGGTGCAGGAGCTGACGACGGGCCTCGCGGGCGACCGGCAGCCGATCGGGGAGGCGATCAGCGCGCTCGGCGACCTGACCACCGCCACGGCCGGCCTGCTGGCGGAGGCGCGGCAGCCGCTCGAGGACGACATCGCGAACCTCGGGCTGGTCTCCCAGACGCTCGCGGACAACGAGGCCGTGGTCGAGGGCGTCATCCAGCGGCTGCCCGGCAAGATCGAGGCGATGACCCGGACCGCGTCCTACGGGTCCTGGTTCAACTTCTTCCTCTGCGAGGGCACCGGGCAGGTGGCCGTGCCGCCGATCATCAACGACCCCGTCCCGATCACGGCACTGCCGGTCACCCAGGCGAGGTGTCGCCCGTGAAGCACGACCAGTCACCGCGCGGGGAGCGCAACCCGATCACCGTCGGCGCGGTCTCGCTGACCGTCATCGCGCTGCTGCTGCTCGCCGCGTTCTACTCCGACGACCTGCCGATCGTCGGCGGCGGCACCACGTACTCGGCGGAGTTCTCCGAGGCCGCGGGCCTGGTGCCGTCGAACGAGGTGCGCGTCGCGGGCGTCAAGGTCGGCAAGGTGACCGACGTCGAGCTGGCCGGCGACCGGGTGCTGGTGTCGTTCAAGGTCAAGGACGCCTGGGTGGGCGACCGCAGCACCGCGACGATCCGGATCAAGACGCTGCTTGGCCAGAAGTACCTGGCCCTGGACCCGCAGGGGTCGCAGCCGCTCGACCCGGGCGACCCGATCCCGCGTGAGCGCACCCTGTCGCCGTACGACGTGCAGGAGGCGTTCAACGGCCTGGCCTCCACGGTCGGCGACATCGACACCCAGCAGCTCGCGGACAGCTTCCAGGTGCTGTCGGAGACCTTCCGGGGCTCGGCGGAGAGCGTCCGCGGCGCCCTGGACGGCCTGTCGGCGCTGTCGAAGACGATCTCGTCGCGCGACGAGGAGCTGGCCGCGCTGCTCGCCAACACCAACGAGATCACCAAGACGCTGTCCGACCGCAACGAGCAGTTCGAGAAGCTCCTCGCGGACGGCAACCTGCTGCTGGCGGAGCTGGCCAAGCGGCGCGACGCGATCTCCGCGCTGCTCCGCGGCACCCGCGAGCTGTCCCGCGAGCTGGCCGGCCTGGTGGACGACAACCAGGCGCAGCTGCGGCCCGCGCTGGAGCAGCTCGACCGGGTGACGACGGTCCTCCAGCGCAACCAGGACACGCTGGACCGCAGCCTCGCGCTGATGGCGCCGTTCTACCGGGTGTTCGCGAACACCCTCGGCAACGGCCGCTGGTTCGACGTCTACATCTGCGGCCTGCTGCCGCCGTCGGTGAACCTCGGCGTGGTCGGCTTCAACGAGGAGGGCTGCCTCCCGCCCGGTGTGCGGCGCTCCGCTCCGACGCAGGGGGGCAACTGACGTGGCGACCACCAGGACCGGCCGCGACCTCACCCGTGCCGCGGCCCTGGCGTGCGTGTTCGCGCTCGTCGTCGCCGCCGCCGTGTGGTGGGTGTTCGCGGGCGCCAACAGCCACCGGGTGACGGCGGTGTTCGGCTCGGCCGTGGGCGTGTACCCCGGCTCGGACGTGCGCGTGCTCGGCGTGCGGATCGGCTCGGTCGACGAGGTCGAGCCGCGGGGCACGGCGGTCGAGGTCACGATGTCGATCGACCGCACCGTGGAGGTGCCCGCCGACGCGCAGGCCGTCGTGGTCGCGCCGAGCGTGGTCAGCGACCGGTACGTGCAGCTGGCGCCCGCCTACACCGGCGGCGAGCGGCTGGCGGACGGGGCGACCATCCCGCGCGAGCGCACCGCGACCCCGGTGGAGCTGGACGAGCTGTACGCGAGCCTCGACGAGCTGACCACCGCCCTCGGCCCGAACGGCGCGAACCGCGACGGCGCGCTGTCGGACCTGCTGGACTCGGCGGCCGACAACCTGGAGGGCAACGGCCAGGCGCTCGGCGACACGATCCAGCAGCTCGGCGACGCCACCCGCACGCTGTCCGGCTCGCAGGGCGACCTGTTCGCCACCGTGGACCAGCTCCAGCGGTTCACCGGGATGCTCGCCGCGAACGACAGCCAGGTGCGCGACCTCAACCGGCAGCTCGCCGACGTCGCCGGGTTCCTCGCCGACGAGCGGGAGAACCTCGGCGGGGCGCTGAACGAGCTGGCCACCGCGCTCGGCCTGGTGCAGGGCTTCGTCCAGGACAACCGGGCCGCGCTCAAGTCGAACGTCGACAAGCTCGCGGGCATCACGCAGGTGCTGGTCGACCAGCGGGCGGCGCTCGCCGAGACCCTGGACGTCGCGCCGCTGGCCCTGGGCAACCTCCAGAACGCCTACAACGCGGCGTCCGGCACGCTCGACACCCGCGCCGACATCAACGAGCTGAGCCAGCCGCCGATCGTGCTGGTCTGCAAGCTGGTCCAGGGCGTCGAACCGGGCCGCGTGCCCGGCGCGCTCTCCCAGGCGTGCGCGCAGCTGGAGCCCGTCCTGTCCGGCGCGGTGCCGCTGAACGACCCGGGCAAGATCGTCTCCGACCTCGGCCAGGGCAAGCTGCCGCTGCCCCTGCCGCTCGCCGGGGTCCCCCGGTGAGGGCGGGCGCGGTGGGGACGGGCGCGGCGGTGACCAGGAGGCTCGCGGTCGCCGCGGTCGGCGCGCTGCTGCTGGCCGGCTGCGGCTCGGGCGGCTTCGACGGCGTCTACAACATGCCGCTGCCCGGCGGCGCGGACGTCGGTGACCGGCCGTACCGGGTCAAGGTCGAGTTCCAGGACGTGCTCGACCTCGTCCCGCAGGCCGGCGTGAAGGTCGACGACGTGCCGGTCGGCCGGGTCGACCGCATCGGCCTGGCCCCCGACGGCTGGACCGCCGAGGTGACCGTGCTGGTCAACGGCGACGTGCGGCTGCCCGGCAACGCCGTGGCCAGGCTGCGCCAGTCCGCCCTGCTCGGCGAGAAGTACGTCGAGCTGGCCGGCCCCGCCGAGGGCGCCGAGGAGGGCTCGCTGGTCGACGGCGCGGTCATCCCCGTCGACCGGACCAACCGCAACCCCGAGGTCGAAGAGGTGTTCGGGGCGTTGTCCATGCTGCTCAACGGCGGCGGGATCGCCCAGCTCCAGGACATCTCCCGCGAGCTGAACGCGGCCCTGGAGGGCAACGAGCCCGAGATCAAGTCGCTGCTGGCGAACCTGGACACCCTGGTCGGCGAGCTGGACGCGCACAAGGGCGAGATCACCCGCGCGCTGGACGGCCTCAACCGGCTCGGCGGCACGCTCGACGCCCAGCGCGACCAGATCGGCGGCGTCCTGGAGAACCTGGAGCCGGGCCTGAAGGTGCTCGGCGAGCAGCGCACCCAGCTCGTGACGCTGCTCCAGTCGCTGGACGCCCTCTCCGACGTCGCCGTGGACACGGTGACCAGGTCCAAGGACGACGTCGTGGCCGACCTGAAGGCGCTCACGCCCACGCTGCGGAAGCTCGTCGAGGCGGGCACCAACCTGCCCAACGGGCTGGAGCTGCTGCTCACCTACCCGTTCCCGGACTCGGCGGTCGACGGCATCAAGGGCGACTACACGAACCTGTACGCCGACATCGACCTCGACCTGGGCAACGTCGTCGACAACCTGGGCCGGTCCCGGCAGTCGCCGCTGCCGACGGTGCCGTCCCTGCCCGGCATCACCGGCACCGCGCCGTCGCTGCCGCTCCCGCTGCCGAACCTGCCGCTGCCGGGCGTGTCCGGGCAGTCCGGGTTGGGCGACCTGCTCGGCGGACTGCTCGGAGGTGGGCGCCGGTGATCCCCCGCAGGACCAAGGTGCAGATCATCGCGTTCGTGCTGATCGCGCTGGTCGGCGTCAGCTACGTGGGCGCCCGCTACGCCGGCCTCGGCCGGTTGGTCGGGTCGTCCGGTTACGTGGTGACGGTGCAGCTCGCCGACTCCGGCGGCGTGTTCACCAACGCCGAGGTCACCTACCGCGGCGTCGCCGTGGGCCGGGTCGGGCAGATGCGGCTCACCGCCGACGGGCTGGAGGTGGACCTGGGCATCGACCCGGACGCGCCGCCCATCCCGGCCGACCTGGAGGCCGTGGTCGCGAACCGGTCCGCGGTCGGCGAGCAGTACGTCGACCTGCGCCCGCGCGGCGAGGACGGCCCCCACCTGGCGGCCGGCGCGGTCATCCCCAGGTCGGCCACGAAGACCCCGCCCCCGGTGGACGGGCTGCTGACCAACCTCGACGAGTTCGCGCGGTCCGTGCCCGAGGACTCGCTGAAGACCGTCGTCGACGAGCTGGCCCTCGCGTTCGACGGCACCGGGCCCGACCTCCAGGTGCTGCTGGACAACACCCGCTCGTTCACCCGGGCCGCCGCGGACAACCTGCCGCAGACCAAGGCCCTGCTCGACAGCGGGCTCGTGGTGCTCGACACGCAGGCGCAGCAGGGGAGCGCGATCAGGTCGTTCTCCGCGGACCTGCGGGCGCTCGCCGAGCAGCTGAAGAACTCCGACGGCGACCTCCGGCGGCTCATCGGGGTGTCCCCGCAGGCCGCCGAGCAGGTGTCCGCCCTGCTCCGGGAGACCGGGCCGAACCTGGGCGTGGTGCTGGCCAACCTGCTCACCACCGGGAACATCATGGTCACGCGGCTGGACGGGCTGGAGCAGATCGCCGTCACCTACCCGATCGTGGTGGGCGGCGGCTTCTCCGTCGCGAAGGGCGACGGCACGGGCGCGCACTTCGGCCTGGCCCTGAACGTGTTCGACCCGCCGCCGTGCACGGTGGGCTACGAGGGCACGACGATCCGGCAGGGCACCGACACCTCGCCCGCCCCGCTGAACACGCAGGCGTACTGCGCGCTGGCCCGGGGCAGCGCCACCGCCGTGCGGGGCGCCCAGAACGCGCCTTACGGTGGCACCCCGACCACGCCCACCGGCAACGAGACGTCGCAGCCCGGCCAGGAGCCCGCGCCCGGCCGGGGGCAGGCGGCCGAGCCGCCGGTGCTGACCAGCCTGGGGCAGCTGCTCGGGCTGCCGGGCTGAGGGAGGACGACATGGCTGTTCGACGCTGGGCCCTGCCCGTCGCCGCGGTGCTCGCGGTGCTCGCCGCGGGCTACGCCGTGTGGGCGGGGGTGTCGTGGTGGAGCGCCTCGTCCAGCGAGTCGGTGGCGTTCTCGCGCGAGCGCGACGAGGTGCTGCGGGTCGGCCAGGTCGGCATCGCGAACTTCACCACCCTCGACTACCAGAAGGTCGACCAGGACCTGGACCGGTGGCTCGACTCGTCCACCGGCGACCTGAGGTCGGAGATCGAGAGCGGGCGGGACACCCGCAAGAAGCAGATCGAGGACGCCAGGACGGTCACCGTGAGCCGGGTGCTCGACGCGGCCGTGACCGAGCTCGACTCGCGGGCCGGGAAGGCGCACCTCATCGCCGTGGTGGAGACCACGGTGACCCCGGAGGGCGGCCAGGCGGTGAAGAAGGTCAACCGGTACCAGACCGACCTGACCCGCACCGACGCCGGTTGGAAGCTGAGCGCGCTGGGCCCCGTCGCGGCCGGCGGCGCGTGATCGCGAGGAGATGACAGTGCCCCCGTCCCGCCGCCGCCCCGTCCCGTCCACCCCGACCGGTGGTCGCCCCCGCGTCGCCGGCCTGCGCAAACGCACCGAGCCCGCCGCCGAGCGCCCGGAGCCCGTCGAGCCCGCCGGGCACGTCGAGCACCCCGAGCCCGCCGGGCACGTCGAGCCCACCGGGCGCCCCGCCGACGACGCCGTGACCGAGGCCGCCCGGCCCGGGGTCGAGCCCACCGAGGCCGAGTCCGCCGGGGTCGAGCCCGCCGACCGGGTCGAGGAGGGCTCGCCGCGGGTCCTGGGGCTGATCGAACCCCGCGAGGACGCCGACGAGACCGACGGGAGCACCGGCGAGACCCCCGGGACCGGCGAGGACGCCGACGAGGCCCCCGCCCCGAGCCCCCGCCCCCGGCCGTCCGGTCGCCGCCGGCGCGCCGGCGAGGCCGTGGCGGCGAGCGTCCTCGACGACGACCACGAGCCCCGCCCGGTCCGCCGGACCGCCCGCGCGGGGCTGGTCCTGCCGGTCTCGCTGCTGGTGCTCGCCGCGCTGCTGGTCGGGCTCGGCGCGTGGTTCCAGGCGCGGGCCGGGGCCGTCGACCACGACCTGGCCCTCGTCGACAGCGCCCGCACCAGCGAGGTCGCGGGCCAGGCGCGCGAGGCGGTCGAGAAGGCGTTCTCCTACGACTTCGCCGACGTGGCCGCGACCGAGAACGCCGCCAACGAGCTGCTGGTCGGCCGGGCCAAGTGCCAGTACAACGCGATCTTCGGCCCGGTCCGCACGCTCGCGCCCGAGCAGAAGCTGGTGGTCACCGTGAAGGCGGTCTCCAGCGGCGTGACCTCGCTGTCCGGGGACCGCGCCACCGTGCTGCTGTTCGTCGACCAGGTCACCACCCGCACGACCGACAACCAGAGCGGCGGCGGGATCGCGATGATGCGGGTCGGCGCGCAGGAGGTCGACGGCCGGTGGAAGGTCGACAACATGGAGATGTTCGGCCAGAGCGGGGACCAGGCGGCCGAGACCGCCAAGTGCTGATCCCCGGCCCCCGCCCCTCTCCCCGCGCCTTCGCCGCCCCCTCCTTACCCGCGCCGGGGCGCCGCCAACCCCAGGACGTCCACTGAGGACCCCGGAGCCCCTCCTGATACGCCGCACAACGTGATCTGCGTCACTCATTTTGGGGTGGTGACCGAACGAAATCGCCACGGGCTCCCGATGCCCCGGCGGGACCCGCCAACGGATCACGTTGCTCACGTCGGTGTATTTTCGCAGGTCAGCGCGATAACGCCGCGTTATGACCGCTTGCGCCAGTGGGGTGATCGCCGCGTGGCATCTTGACTGCGGGCGTCGGCGGGGTCACTCTGTCGGTGAGCACGAGAAAGGACCTTCTGGGTGCCTCTCGACAGTTGGCATGCGCGCGGCTAGACTGCCCCTTTGCGCTGCCCTCTTTCCGTTTGCCCTTCGCCGAGAGCTGGATTGCCGGGCATCGCCGCACCCTTGACAGCCGTGCTAGTTCCGCTGACTAGCCAGCTACCTGTCCCTGGAAGGACGCATCTTGGCGATCTCTCGCGCGACCAAGGCCACTGCTGCGACCAACTCCACGTCGGGGATTCCCGGAGCGCCGAAGCGAGTCTCTTTCGCGAAGATCCACGAACCGCTTCAGACGCCCAACCTGCTCGACCTGCAGATCCAGTCGTTCGAATGGCTCACCGGCGACGAGGCGTGGTTCCAGCGCCGCGTCGACGAGGGTGACGAGGCCCCCACGGGCGGCCTCGAGGAGGTCTTGAACGAGATCTCCCCGATCGAGGACTTCTCCGGCTCGATGTCGCTCTCCTTCTCCGACCCGCGCTTCGACGAGGTCAAGGCCTCGACCGAGGAGTGCAAGGACAAGGACATGACGTACGCGGCCCCGCTGTTCGTCACGGCGGAGTTCACCAACCACACCACCGGCGAGATCAAGAGCCAGACGGTGTTCATGGGTGACTTCCCGATGATGACGGACAAGGGCACGTTCATCATCAACGGCACCGAGCGGGTGGTGGTCTCCCAGCTCGTCCGCTCGCCGGGTGTCTACTACGACACCGCGATCGACAAGACGACCGACAAGGACGTCTTCAGCGTCAAGATCATCCCGTCCCGGGGTGCCTGGCTGGAGTTCGACGTCGACAAGCGCGACACCGTCGGCGTGCGCATCGACCGCAAGCGCCGTCAGCCGGTCACCGTGCTGCTGAAGGCCCTGGGCTGGTCGACCGAGCAGATCCGCGAGCGCTTCTCGTTCTCCGAGACGCTGCTGACGACGCTGGAGAAGGACCACACCGCGGGCACCGACGAGGCGTTGCTCGACATCTACCGCAAGCTGCGCCCGGGCGAGCCGCCGACGAAGGAGTCCGCGCAGGCCCTCCTGGAGAACCTGTTCTTCAAGGACAAGCGCTACGACCTGGCCAAGGTCGGTCGGTACAAGATCAACAAGAAGCTGGGCCTGGACAGCCCCATCTCCACGGGCGTGCTGACCGAGGACGACATCGTCACGACGATCGAGTACCTGGTCCGCCTGCACGCCGGTGAGACGACGATGAAGCCCGGCGAGACCGAGGTGCCCGTCGAGGTCGACGACATCGACCACTTCGGCAACCGCCGCCTGCGCACCGTCGGCGAGCTGATCCAGAACCAGATCCGGGTCGGCCTCTCCCGCATGGAGCGCGTCGTGCGCGAGCGCATGACGACCCAGGACGTCGAGGCGATCACGCCGCAGACCCTGATCAACATCCGCCCCGTCGTGGCGGCGATCAAGGAGTTCTTCGGCACCTCCCAGCTGTCGCAGTTCATGGACCAGACGAACCCCCTCGCGGGCCTGACCCACAAGCGCCGCCTGTCGGCGCTGGGCCCCGGCGGTCTGTCCCGTGAGCGGGCCGGCATGGAGGTCCGCGACGTCCACCCGTCGCACTACGGCCGCATGTGCCCGATCGAGACGCCGGAAGGCCCGAACATCGGCCTGATCGGCTCGCTGTCCTCCTACGGGCGGGTCAACCCGTTCGGCTTCATCGAGACGCCGTACCGCAAGGTCGTCGACGGCCGGGTCACCGACCAGATCGACTACCTGACGGCCGACGAGGAAGACCGCTACGTCAAGGCGCAGGCGAACGCCAAGATCGACACCGAGGGCAACTTCCTCGAGGCCAAGGTCCTGGTCCGCAAGAAGGGCGGCGAGGTCGAGCAGATCGACCCGGCCGACGTGGACTACATGGACGTCTCGCCGCGCCAGATGGTGTCGGCCGCGACCGCCATGATCCCGTTCCTGGAGCACGACGACGCCAACCGCGCCCTGATGGGCGCGAACATGCAGCGCCAGGCGGTGCCGCTGCTGCGCAGCGAGTCCCCGCTGGTCGGCACCGGCATGGAGCTGCGCGCCGCGGTCGACGCCGGTGACGTGGTCGTCGCCAAGAAGACCGGTGTGGTCGAGGAGATCTCCGCCGACTACGTCACGGTCATGGCCGACGACGGCTCGCGGCAGACCTACGGCCTGCACAAGTTCCGCCGCTCGAACCAGGGCACCTGCATCAACCAGAAGCCCATCGTGAACGAGGGCGACCGGGTGCAGCACGGCCAGGTGCTGGCCGACGGCCCGTGCACCGAGAACGGCGAGATGGCGCTGGGCAAGAACCTGCTCGTCGCGATCATGCCGTGGGAGGGCCACAACTACGAGGACGCGATCATCCTGTCGCAGCGCCTCGTGCAGGACGACGTCCTGACCTCGATCCACATCGAGGAGCACGAGATCGACGCGCGGGACACCAAGCTGGGCGCCGAGGAGATCACCCGGGACATCCCGAACGTCTCCGAGGAGGTCCTGGCCGACCTCGACGAGCGCGGCATCATCCGCATCGGCGCCGAGGTCCAGCCCGGCGACATCCTGGTCGGCAAGGTCACGCCCAAGGGCGAGACCGAGCTGACCCCGGAGGAGCGCCTGCTCCGCGCGATCTTCGGCGAGAAGGCGCGCGAGGTGCGCGACACGTCGCTGAAGGTGCCGCACGGCGAGTACGGCAAGGTCATCGGCATCCGCGTGTTCAGCCGCGAGGACGACGACGAGCTGCCCCCCGGCGTGAACGAGCTGGTCCGCGTCTACGTCGCCCAGAAGCGCAAGATCCAGGACGGCGACAAGCTCGCCGGCCGCCACGGCAACAAGGGCGTCATCGGCAAGATCCTCCCCGTCGAGGACATGCCGTTCCTGGAGGACGGCACGCCGGTCGACATCGTGCTGAACACGCACGGCGTCCCGCGTCGTATGAACATCGGCCAGGTGCTGGAGACCCACCTCGGGTGGATCGCCAAGCAGGGCTGGAGCATCAACGGCGACCCGGACTGGGCGAAGAACCTGCCGGCGGAGCTGTACGACGTCGAGCCGGGCACGAAGACCGCCACGCCGGTCTTCGACGGCGCTCGCGAGGACGAGATCACGGGCCTGCTGGGCTCGACGGTCCCGAACCGCGACGGCGAGCGGATGGTCAAGGAGAACGGCAAGGCGCAGCTCTTCGACGGGCGCAGCGGCGAGCCGTACCCCTTCCCGGTGTCGGTCGGCTACATGTACATCCTGAAGCTGCTGCACCTGGTCGACGACAAGATCCACGCCCGCTCGACCGGCCCGTACTCGATGATCACGCAGCAGCCGCTGGGCGGTAAGGCGCAGTTCGGTGGTCAGCGCTTCGGTGAGATGGAGTGCTGGGCGATGCAGGCGTACGGCGCCGCCTACACCCTCCAGGAACTGCTGACCATCAAGTCCGACGACGTGCTCGGCCGCGTGAAGGTCTACGAGGCCATCGTCAAGGGCGAGAACATCCCGGAACCGGGTATCCCGGAGTCCTTCAAGGTGCTGCTCAAGGAGCTGCAGTCGCTGTGCCTCAACGTCGAGGTGCTGTCCTCGGACGGCGCCGCGATCGAGATGCGCGACGGCGACGACGAAGACCTGGAGCGCGCGGCCGCGAACCTCGGCATCAACCTGTCGCGGTCCGAGTCGCCGTCCGTGGACGACGTCGTCAACTAGTACCTCGCCGGTCACCGCGGGACGCCTCCCGCGTCCCGCGGTGACCGCACCGCCAGCTCCCGAGCAGCACCGAAACAAAAAAGGGGAAGAGAGTAGACGTGCTCGACGTCAACTTCTTCGATGAGCTCCGCATCGGTCTCGCGACCGCGGACGACATCCGCCAGTGGTCCTACGGCGAGGTCAAGAAGCCCGAGACCATCAACTACCGCACGCTCAAGCCCGAGAAGGACGGCTTGTTCTGCGAGAAGATCTTCGGTCCCACCCGGGACTGGGAGTGCTACTGCGGCAAGTACAAGCGCGTCCGCTTCAAGGGCATCATCTGCGAGCGCTGCGGCGTCGAGGTGACCCGCGCCAAGGTGCGCCGCGAGCGGATGGGCCACATCGAACTGGCCGCGCCCGTCACGCACATCTGGTACTTCAAGGGCGTCCCCAGCCGGTTGGGCTACCTGCTCGACCTGGCCCCCAAGGACCTTGAGAAGATCATCTACTTCGCCGCCTACGTCATCGTGGGCGTGAACGCGGACCTGCGCCACAACGACCTGCCGACGCTCGAGAACGAGATGCAGGTCGAGCGCAAGCGCGTCGAGAACCGCCGTGACGCGGACGTCGAGGCCCGCGCGCAGAAGCTGGAAGCCGACCTGGCCGAGCTGGAGGCGGAGGGCGCCAAGTCCGACGTGCGCCGCAAGGTCAAGGAGGGCGGCGAGCGCGAGATGCGCCAGCTCCGCGACCGCGCCCAGCGCGAGCTGGACCGGCTCGACGAGATCTGGTCCACCTTCACCAAGCTGGAGCGCGCCCAGCTGATCGCGGACGAGATGCTCTACCGCGAGCTGTACGACCGCTACGGCGACTACTTCACCGGCGCCATGGGCGCCGAGGCCATCCAGAAGCTGCTGGGCGACTACGACGTGGACGCCGAGGCCGACGTCCTGCGCGAGACGATCCGCAGCGGCAAGGGCCAGAAGAAGCTGCGCGCCCTCAAGCGGCTCAAGGTCGTGGCCGCCTTCCAGGCGACCCGCAACAACCCGCAGGGCATGGTCCTGGACTGCGTCCCGGTCATCCCGCCGGACCTGCGCCCGATGGTGCAGCTCGACGGTGGCCGCTTCGCGACGTCCGACCTGAACGACCTGTACCGCCGCGTCATCAACCGGAACAACCGCCTCAAGCGGCTGATCGACCTCGGCGCGCCCGAGATCATCGTCAACAACGAGAAGCGGATGCTCCAGGAGGCCGTCGACGCGCTGTTCGACAACGGCCGCCGCGGCCGGCCGGTGACGGGTCCGGGCAACCGCCCGCTCAAGTCGCTGTCCGACCTGCTCAAGGGCAAGCAGGGCCGGTTCCGCCAGAACCTGCTCGGCAAGCGCGTCGACTACTCCGGCCGTTCGGTCATCGTGGTCGGCCCGCAGCTGAAGCTGCACCAGTGCGGCCTGCCCAAGCAGATGGCGCTGGAGCTGTTCAAGCCGTTCGTGATGAAGCGGCTGGTCGACCTCAACCACGCGCAGAACATCAAGTCCGCCAAGCGGATGGTGGAGCGCGCGCGCCCCGCCGTGTGGGACGTGCTCGAAGAGGTCATCACCGAGCACCCCGTGCTGCTGAACCGCGCGCCCACGCTGCACCGGCTGGGCATCCAGGCGTTCGAGCCGCAGCTGGTCGAGGGCAAGGCCATCCAGCTGCACCCGCTCGTCTGCGAGGCGTTCAACGCCGACTTCGACGGTGACCAGATGGCGGTCCACCTGCCGCTGTCCGCCGAGGCGCAGGCCGAGGCGCGCGTGCTGATGCTGTCGTCGAACAACATCCTCTCGCCCGCGTCCGGCAAGCCGCTGGCCATGCCGCGACTGGACATGGTGACGGGTCTGTACCACCTGACCCGCCTCAAGGAGGGCGACATCGGCGAGGGCCAGGCGTACTCCTCGCCGGCCGAGGCGCTGATGGCGTTCGACCGCAAGGCCCTGGGCCTGCAGGCGATGGCGAAGATCCGGATCACGGACAAGAACCCGCCCAAGGGCCAGGAGCCGGAGGGCTGGGAGCCCGGCCAGCCGTGGCTGGCCGAGACCACCCTCGGTCGCGTGCTGTTCAACGAGGTCCTGCCGCAGGACTACGCCTTCATCAACGAGGTCATGCCCAAGAAGCGGCAGGCCACGATCATCAACGACCTGGCCGAGCGGTACCCGATGGTCACCGTCGCCCGGACGCTGGACAAGCTGAAGGACGCCGGTTTCTACTGGGCCACCCGGTCCGGCGTGACCGTCGCGATCTCCGACGTGCTCGTCCCCGAGGCCAAGCAGGGCATCCTCGACGAGTACGAGAAGCTCGCGGACGCGGTCGAGAAGCGCTACCAGCGCGGTCAGCTCTCCCACACGGAGCGCAACAACGAGCTGGTCAAGGTGTGGACCAAGGCCACCGAAGAGGTCGCCGAGGTCATGGAGGCCAACTTCCCCGAGGACAACTCGATCCGCATGATCGTGGCGTCCGGGGCGGCGGGCAACATGACCCAGGTCCGCTCGCTGGCGGGTATGCGCGGTCTGGTGACGAACCCGAAGGGCGAGTACATCCCGCGGCCGATCAAGAACTCGTTCCGCGAGGGCCTGTCGGTGCTGGAGTACTTCATCGCCACGCACGGTGCCCGCAAGGGCCTGGCCGACACCGCGCTGCGCACCGCCGACTCGGGTTACCTGACCCGTCGTCTGGTGGACGTCTCGCAGGACGTCATCATCCGCGAGGTCGACTGCGGCACCTCCCGCGGCGTGAACATGACCGTGGGCGAGCGGCAGGGCGACAAGGTCGTGCTGGCCGAGTTCGCGCAGACCTCGGTCTACGCGCGGACCATCGCCGAGGACATCACGGACAAGGACGGCAACCTCGTCCTCAACCGCGGTGCCGACCTGGGCGACCCGGCCCTGGCCACGCTCGTCGAGGCGGGCGTGACCCGCGTCAAGGTCCGCTCGGTGCTGACCTGCGAGTCCGCGGTCGGCGTGTGCGCGTCCTGCTACGGCCGCTCGATGGCGACCGGCCAGCTGGTCGACGTCGGCGAGGCCGTCGGCATCGTCGCCGCCCAGTCGATCGGTGAGCCCGGCACGCAGCTGACGATGCGCACCTTCCACCAGGGTGGTGTGGCCGGTGACGACATCACGACCGGTCTGCCCCGTGTGCAGGAGCTGTTCGAGGCCCGCGTGCCGAAGGGCAAGGCGCCCATCGCGGACGTCGACGGCCGGGTGCGGATCGAGGACGGCGACCGGTTCTGGAAGATCACCCTCATCCCGGACGACGGGTCGGAGGAGATCCTCTTCGAGAAGTTGTCCAAGCGGCAGCGGCTCGCGAACACGGCCACTGGCCCGCTCCAGGACGGCGACCACGTGCACGTCGGCCAGCAGCTGCTGGAGGGCACGCCCGACCCGCACGAGGTGCTGCGCGTGATGGGTCCGCGCGAGGCCCAGCTGCACCTGGTGCAGGAGGTCCAGAAGGTCTACCGCGCCCAGGGCGTGGCGATCCACGACAAGCACATCGAGGTCATCGTCCGGCAGATGCTGCGCCGGGTGACGATCATCGACTCGGGTGCCACCGAGTTCCTGCCGGGCTCGCTCGTCGAGCGCGCGGAGTTCGAGTCGGGCAACCGGGCCGTCGTGGCCGAGGGCGGCGAGCCCGCCGCCGGTCGCCCGGTCCTGATGGGCATCACGAAGGCGTCGCTCGCGACCGACTCGTGGCTGTCCGCGGCCTCCTTCCAGGAGACGACGCGAGTCCTGACCGACGCCGCCATCAACGGCCGGTCGGACAAGCTCATCGGCCTGAAGGAGAACGTGATCATCGGCAAGCTGATCCCGGCCGGCACCGGCATCAACCGGTACCGGAACATCCAGGTGCAGCCGACCGAGGAGGCGCGTGCGGCGGCGTACGCGATCCCGAGCTACGACGACGGCTACTACACGCCGGACGTCTTCGGCACGGGCACCGGTGCCGCGGTCCCGCTGGACGACTACGACTTCGGCCGCGACTACCGCTGACGAAGCCAGTAGTGCCGAGAAAGGCCCCCGGAGCCACGCTCCGGGGGCCTTTCCCTTCCGCGAGTCCTACGTTCACGCCCCGCGAGTCCTACGTTCACGACCGGCGAGTCATGCACTCAGAACCGGCGAGTCATGCGCTCACGACCCGTGAGTCATGCGCTCAGAACCGGCGACGGGACTTGGCCGGGGAACGGGCGCGGGTCACGAGGTCGTCCCCCAAGGTCGTTGTCGGCCACCGGGGGAGCTGCGGGCCGACCAGCAGCACCCGCGCCGTGACCTGGATCAGCGCACCACGCGCCCTTCGCCGCGGTGCACCTGCTCCAGGCTGTCTCGGCGAGGTCGGGGCGTTCGAGCAGGGCCGCGTCGCTCAACCTGCGGTGGACCTCGTCCAGCAGGGAGCGGTTGCGGCCGGCGCGGCGCAGCCCGGACACGACGTGCGGCACCTCGTGCAGGCGCTCGTCGTCCTCGGCCGGGCTCAGCGCGACCTCTTCGACCTCCTCCAACTGCTCGAACAGGTCACGGACCGGCGCGGCCTCGGTGGTGGCAACACGGGTGGCCGCACCCGGCGGCGGTGGCCCCGCACGTGCGCGGGGCCACCGGCCGGGAGGTCACGACGAGAAGAACAGCCCGCCGAGGCCGCGGTGCTTGCGGTGGCCGTAGCCGTGGCCGTAGCCCGGGGCGGCGCCCCAGCCCGGCTGGACCGGCTGCTGGACGTAGTGCACCTGGGGGGCCGGCGCGACGGGCGGCGGGGGCGGCGGCGGGGCCATCTGCTGCTCGAGGCGGGTGATGGCCTCCAGCTCGCCGTAGTCGAGGAAGACCCCGCGGCAGCCATCGCACTGCTCGATGTGCACGCCCATGCGGTCGAAGGTGCGCATGTTCGCATGACACTTGGGACACTGCATCGTGGTGAGCCTCCTGCTCTTGACGCGATGTGTCCGATATTAGCCACGCTGAATGGGTTCGTGTGCCGACACGATCCGGGCACAGGCGTCCAACAGCGCTTCCTGGGCGCTGTTCAACCCGGTCCCGTCACGGTCCGCAGCCGCGAGGGCACGCGCGGCCATCTGCACGACCAGCGCCCGTGCCGGCACCTCCAGCGCGGACCACGGGTCGTCGGCCGGCACGCCGGTCCCGCCCGCGTCGAGGTACGCGCCGAGCAGCCGCCCCCACGTCGCCGCGTCCAGCACGCCGGACAGGTGCAGCGCCGCGGGCCGCGCGAGGTCCCACGCCGGGTCGCCCGCGCCCAGGTCGTCCAGGTCGATGAGCCGGTACCCGCCGCGCCGCACCAGCTGCCCCAGGTGCCAGTCGCCGTGCACGACCACCGAGCCGCCCGCCGGCAGCTCCGGCAGGGTCGCGAACGCCCGCCGCACCAGCGCCGCCGCGGGCGTGTCGAGCACCAGGTCCCGCACGGCGCGCACCATGCGCGGCACGGCCCCCGCCGGCGGCACGGGCGGCGCGAAGTCGGCGGCGGTGAGGCGGTGCAGCGCCGCGAGCAGCCGCCCGGCGGCCTCCATCGGCAGGTCCTCGGGCTCGGCCTGCGGCACGGGCGCGCCCAGCGGCCACGCCGTGACGACCCGGCCCAGCACCAGCACCGGCCCCGGCGCGCCGCGCAGCGGCACGGGCGGCAGCACCAGGTCGGCCAGCCGGGGGTCGGCGGCCAGCCGCAGCCGGTCCGCGAGCACCGCGGCGTCCGTGCCGCGCTCGTGCGCCTTGAGCACCACGTCGCCGACGCGCACCACCACGACGTCCCCGCGCACCGCCAGCACCTCGGGCGCGGGGCCCGCGTCCACGAGCGCCGCCATCCCCGCGATCAGGTCCGAGTCCACGCGGCCAGTGTCGCCCAAGGCCGGGCGCCCGCCGCCGAGTGTCCACAGTCGAACGCCCGCCGCCGGACACCCGCCGCCCGCACCTCCACCGCCGGACGCCCGCATCCGCACGCCCGCCGCCGAACACCCGGGCCCACTTCCACCTGATCCGGTGAAACCCGGGCCACCCGCACCCGCCTCCCCGCGACCCGCGAGCCCCCCGACCGGCCCGGGAGCGCGGTCGGTGGCGTCGGTGACCCCGTTTTGACCAGTGGGAAGCGGGCGGGGTATCTTTGGTACTCGTGCCCGACCCATGTCGGGCCGCTCCGCGTGCCTACGCGCCAGTCGTGCTGGAAAGCCGGCCGCGGTGACCTCCACACGCAGGGGCGTCCTGGGATGTCGCCTGCGGACCTGGGGCAACGGCGTTGACCTCCACCGGTTCTGCCGGAGGGGCGCGACACGCCCGACCTCGGGTGCAGAGAGGGACCAGGTAAACAGTGCTCGACACCCCCAAGGTGACGAGTGCTCGAACGGAAGAAGCAGCCGGCGTATGCCAACGATCCAGCAGCTGGTCCGCAAGGGCCGGCAGGACAAGGTCGCGAAGCAGAAGACCGCGGCGCTCAAGGGCAGCCCGCAGCGGCGCGGTGTGTGCACCCGCGTCTACACGACCACGCCCAAGAAGCCGAACTCGGCGCTGCGCAAGGTCGCCCGCGTGAAGCTGACCAGCGGCATCGAGGTCACGGCCTACATCCCGGGTGAGGGCCACAACCTCCAGGAGCACTCGATGGTGCTCGTGCGCGGCGGTCGTGTGAAGGACCTCCCCGGTGTCCGCTACAAGATCATCCGCGGCTCCCTCGACACGCAGGGCGTGAAGAACCGCAAGCAGGCTCGCAGCCGGTACGGCGCGAAGAAGGAGAAGAGCTGATGCCCCGCAAGGGACCGGCCCCGAAGCGGCCGCTGATCTCCGACCCGGTCTACAGCTCTCCGCTGGTGACCCAGCTCATCAACAAGGTGCTGGTCGACGGCAAGCGCTCCGTGGCCGAGCGGATCGTGTACGGCGCCCTCGAAGGCGCCCGCGACAAGACCGGCACCGACCCGGTCGTCACGCTCAAGCGCGCTCTGGACAACGTCAAGCCCGCGCTCGAGGTGAAGTCCCGCCGCGTCGGTGGTGCCACCTACCAGGTGCCCATCGAGGTCAAGCCGGGTCGCTCGACCACGCTCGCCCTGCGCTGGCTGATCACCTACTCCCGGCAGCGCCGTGAGAAGACCATGATCGAGCGCCTGATGAACGAGCTGCTCGACGCGAGCAACGGCCTGGGCGCGAGCGTCAAGCGCCGCGAGGACACGCACAAGATGGCCGAGTCGAACAAGGCCTTCGCCCACTACCGCTGGTGATGTGACGCCCCGCCGGTTCCCCGAGGACCGGTGGGGCGCCCCCAGCCCTAGTGAGCCTGCTACCAGCGAGCTCAAGACAGGGGAAGACAGCCGTGGCACAGGACGTGCTCACCGACCTGGCCAAGGTCCGCAACATCGGGATCATGGCCCACATCGACGCGGGCAAGACCACGACGACCGAGCGGATCCTGTTCTACACCGGGATCAGCTACAAGATCGGCGAGGTCCACGACGGCGCCGCGGTGATGGACTGGATGGAGCAGGAGCAGGAGCGCGGCATCACGATCACGTCGGCCGCGACGACCTGCTTCTGGAAGAACCACCAGATCAACATCATCGACACGCCGGGCCACGTCGACTTCACCGTCGAGGTGGAGCGCAACCTCCGCGTCCTCGACGGCGCCGTTGCCGTGTTCGACGGCAAGGAGGGCGTCGAGCCCCAGTCCGAGCAGGTCTGGCGCCAGGCGACCAAGTACGACGTCCCGCGCATCTGCTTCGTCAACAAGATGGACAAGCTCGGCGCGGACTTCTACTTCACCGTGCGCACCATCCAGGACCGCCTGGGCGCGAAGCCGCTGCCGATCCAGATCCCGATCGGGTCGGAGAGCGACTTCATCGGCGTCGTCGACCTGGTCGAGATGCGTGCGCTGACCTGGCGCGGCGAGGTCCAGAAGGGTGAGGACTACACGGTCGAGGAGATCCCGGCCGACCTCGCCGACAAGGCCGCCGAGTACCGCGAGGCGCTCGTCGAGGCCGTCGCGGAGACCGACGACGCCCTGATGGAGCTGTACCTCGGTGGCGAGGAGCTCTCGGTCGAGCAGATCAAGAAGGGCATCCGCGACATCGTCAAGAACCGCTCCGCCTACCCGGTGCTGTGCGGTTCGGCGTTCAAGAACAAGGGCGTCCAGCCCATGCTCGACGCGGTCATCGAGTACCTGCCGGCTCCGCTGGACCTCCCGCCGGTCGAGGGCACGCTCCAGGACGGCGAGACGCCGGCCTTCCGCAAGCCGTCGACCGACGAGCCGTTCGCCGCGCTCGCGTTCAAGATCGCCGCCCACCCGTTCTTCGGCAAGCTGACCTACATCCGGGTCTACTCGGGCAAGGTCGCCTCCGGCACCCAGGTCATCAACTCGACCAAGGACCGCAAGGAGCGCATCGGGAAGATCTTCCAGATGCACGCCAACAAGGAGAACCCGGTCGACGAGGCCATCGCCGGCCACATCTACGCGGTGATCGGCCTCAAGGACACCACCACCGGTGAGACGCTCTGCGACCCGCAGTCGCCCATCGTGCTGGAGTCCATGACCTTCCCCGAGCCGGTCATCCAGGTGGCGATCGAGCCCAAGACGAAGGCCGACCAGGAGAAGCTGGGCACGGCGATCCAGAAGCTGGCCGAGGAGGACCCGACGTTCCGGGTCAACCTGGACCAGGAGACCGGCCAGACGATCATCGCCGGCATGGGCGAGCTCCACCTGGACATCCTGGTGGACCGCATGCGCCGCGAGTTCAAGGTCGAGGCGAACATCGGCAAGCCCCAGGTGGCGTACCGGGAGACCATCCGCCGCAAGGTGGAGAAGTACTCCTACACCCACAAGAAGCAGACCGGTGGTTCCGGCCAGTTCGCCAAGGTCCTCATCGACCTGGAGCCGCTGGAGAAGACCGAGGACGGCGCTCTCTACGAGTTCGTCAACGCGGTCACCGGTGGTCGCATCCCGCGGGAGTACATCCCGTCCGTGGACGCGGGCGCCCAGGACGCCATGCAGTACGGCGTGCTGGCGGGCTACCCGCTGGTCGGCGTGAAGCTGACGCTGCTCGACGGCGCCTACCACGAGGTCGACTCCTCGGAGATGGCGTTCAAGATCGCCGGTTCCATGGCGCTCAAGGAAGCCGCTCGCCAGGCGAGCCCGGCCATCCTCGAGCCGCTGATGGCCGTCGAGGTCACCACGCCCGAGGACTACATGGGCGACGTGATCGGTGACCTGAACTCCCGCCGTGGCCAGATCCAGGCCATGGAGGAGCGCAGCGGGGCCCGTGTCGTCAAGGCGCTGGTGCCGCTGTCGGAGATGTTCGGGTACGTCGGCGACCTGCGGTCCAGGACCCAGGGTCGTGCGAACTACTCGATGACGTTCGACTCCTACGCCGAGGTTCCCGCGAACGTCGCGAAGGAGATCATCGCGAAGGCGACGGGCGAGTAACCCCAACCGGAGCACCGCAGCACCGCGCGGGCTCTCCGGGGTTCCGTCCCTGGGGTCCGCACCACCCAGACGTGAAGTCCGGCGGGCAGCAGTCCGCCCGCCGGATTAAGCAACAGAGTCCAGGAGGACAATCCAGTGGCGAAGGCGAAGTTCGAGCGGACGAAGCCGCACGTCAACATCGGCACCATCGGTCACATCGACCACGGTAAGACGACGTTGACGGCTGCCATCTCCAAGGTCCTGCACGACAAGTACCCGGACCTGAACCCCTTCACGCCGTTCGACCAGATCGACAAGGCGCCGGAGGAGAAGCAGCGCGGCATCACGATCTCGATCGCGCACATCGAGTACCAGACCGACAAGCGCCACTACGCGCACGTCGACTGCCCCGGTCACGCCGACTACATCAAGAACATGATCACCGGTGCGGCGCAGATGGACGGCGCCATCCTGGTGGTCGCGGCGACCGACGGCCCGATGCCGCAGACCAAGGAGCACGTGCTCCTGGCCCGCCAGGTCGGTGTGCCCTACATCGTGGTGGCCCTGAACAAGGCCGACATGGTGGACGACGAGGAGATCCTGGAGCTCGTCGAGCTCGAGGTCCGCGAGCTGCTCTCCGAGTACGAGTTCCCCGGTGACGACCTGCCGGTCGTCCGCGTCTCCGCGCTGAAGGCGCTGGAGGGCGACGCCGAGTGGGGCGAGAAGCTCATCGGCCTGATGGACGCCGTGGACGAGAACATCCCGGAGCCGGAGCGCGAGGTCGACCGGCCGTTCCTGATGCCGGTCGAGGACGTCTTCACCATCACCGGTCGTGGCACCGTGGTGACGGGTCGCATCGAGCGCGGCATCGTCAAGGTCAACGAAGAGGTCGAGATCGTCGGCATCAAGGAGACCTCGAAGAAGACGACGGTCACCTCGATCGAGATGTTCAAGAAGTTCCTCGACGAGGGCCGCGCGGGCGACAACGCCGCCCTGCTGCTCCGCGGTGTCAAGCGCGAGGAGGTGGAGCGCGGCATGGTGATCATCAAGCCGGGCACCACCACCCCGCACACCGAGTTCGAGGCGCAGGTCTACATCCTGTCGAAGGACGAGGGCGGTCGCCACACCCCGTTCTTCAACAACTACCGCCCGCAGTTCTACTTCCGCACCACCGACGTGACCGGCGTCGTGACCCTCCCCGAGGGCACCGAGATGGTCATGCCGGGCGACACCACGACCATGGCCGTGAAGCTGATCCAGCCGATCGCCATGGACGAGGGCCTGCGGTTCGCCATCCGCGAGGGTGGCCGCACCGTCGGCGCGGGCTCGGTCACCAAGATCATCAAGTGATCTAGCTCCACAACACACCCCCCGATTTGGTTTGCGCACGGCCGTGTGCAACTATTGACGGGTTGCTCGTCGGGGCGGCCGGTCCGAGTTCTGGACCTGGCCGCCCCGTCACGAGCGGGGTTTGATCGAGCAAGACAAAATCCCACAGGTTTCATCAGTGGGACCGGTCTGTGCCAGAGGGTGCGACACGCCCGACCGCGTGGACCGGGCACCGTGACACCGCTGGGTGTCAGTCCTGAATAGGGGGCGGAGCGCGCCGGAGGTCCCGTGACCTCGCGAAAGGTGCCCGCACCGCAGCGGTACTAGAAGCAGAGGAACGGCAAGCCATCATGGCGGGACAGAAGATCCGCATCCGGCTCAAGGCCTACGACCACGAGGCGATCGACGCGTCCGCGCGCAAGATCGTCGAGACCGTGACGCGCACCGGCGCTCGGGTCGTCGGGCCTGTGCCGCTGCCCACTGAGAAGAACGTTTACTGCGTCATCCGCTCGCCGCACAAGTACAAGGACTCGCGCGAGCACTTCGAGATGCGCACGCACAAGCGTCTGATCGACATCCTCGACCCGACGCCGAAGACGGTGGACGCGCTCATGCGCATCGACCTGCCGGCGAGCGTCGACGTCAACATCCAGTAAGCGTTGGACGCGGCAGTGTTGATCCCATTTGGGGCGGAGAGCAAAGAGACCCATGTCTGACAGGCAGGTTAAGGGCCTCCTGGGCACCAAGCTCGGCATGACTCAGGTCTTCGACGAGAACAACCGGATCGTTCCGGTCACCGTCGTCAAGGCCGAGCCGAACGTGGTCACCCAGGTTCGGACCCAGGAGAACGACGGCTACTCGGCCGTTCAGCTGGCCTTCGGCGCGATCGACCCGCGCAAGGTCAACAAGCCCGTTGCGGGCCACTACGCCAAGGCGGGCGTCACGCCCCGCCGTCAGCTGGCGGAGCTGCGCACCACGGACGCGTCCGAGTACACGGTCGGCCAGGAAATCACCGCCGAGGTCTTCGAGGCCGGCGCGGTGGTCGACGTGGTCGGCACCAGCAAGGGCAAGGGCACCGCGGGTGTCATGAAGCGTCACGGCTTCAAGGGCCTCGGCGCCAGCCACGGTACCCAGCGCAAGCACCGCTCGCCCGGTTCCATCGGCGGGTGCGCCACGCCCGGCCGCGTGTTCAAGGGCCTGCGCATGGCCGGCCGCATGGGCCACGTGCGCGTCACGACCCAGAACCTCAAGGTGCACCGGGTCGACGTCGAGTCGGGCCTGCTGCTCATCAAGGGCGCCGTTCCCGGCCCCAAGGGCGGCACCGTGTTCATCAAGACCGCTGCGAAGGGTGGTGCCTGATCATGACTTCCGTTGAGATCCGCACCCCGGCCGGGCAGGCCGACGGCTCCGTCGAGCTGCCCGCCGCGATCTTCGACGCGCAGGCGAACGTGGCCCTGCTGCACCAGGTCGTCGTGGCCCAGTTGGCCGCGGCCCGCCAGGGCACGCACTCCACCAAGACCCGCGGCGAAGTCCGCGGCGGTGGCAAGAAGCCGTACCGCCAGAAGGGCACCGGCCGCGCCCGCCAGGGTTCGACCCGTGCGCCGCAGTTCGCCGGCGGTGGCGTCGTGCACGGCCCGCAGCCGCGCGACTACAGCCAGCGCACCCCCAAGAAGATGAAGGCCGCCGCCCTGCGCGGTGCCCTCTCCGACCGGGCGCGCGCCGGGCAGGTCCACGTGGTGAGCGGCTTCGTCGAGGGCGACGCCCCGTCGACCAAGTCGGCCCGCAAGGTGCTGGGGACGGTCACCGAGGCCCGCCGCGTGCTGGCCGTGCTGCTGCGCACCGACGAGGTTTCGTGGGTCAGCCTGCGCAACCTGCCGCACGTGCACATCATCGCCCCGGACCAGCTGAACACGTACGACGTGCTGGTCAACGACGACGTGGTGTTCACCAAGGACGCGCTCGACGTGTTCCTCGCGAGCAAGGCCCAGCACGGGCAGGGTTCCGCCGAGGCCACTGCGGTGTCGTCCGACACCGACGAGGAGGCTTCGAAGTGATCCCCGACCACAGGGACATCCTGCTCGCGCCGGTGATCTCCGAGAAGTCCTACGGGCTCCTCGAGGAGAACAAGTACACCTTCGTGGTGGCTCCGGGTGCGAACAAGACCCAGATCAAGATTGCCGTGGAGAAGGTCTTCGGCGTCAAGGTCGTCAGCGTCAACACGATCAACCGCCAGGGCAAGCGCAAGCGCACCCGGACGGGCTTCGGCAAGCGCAAGGACACCAAGCGCGCCATCGTGACGCTGTCCGCCGAGAGCAAGCCGATCGAGATCTTCGGCGGCCCGGCCGCCTGATGACGACGAGGACTGCGTAGAGATGGGCATTCGCAAGTACAAGCCGACGACCCCCGGTCGTCGCGGTGCGAGCGTCTCCGACTTCGCCGAGATCACTCGGTCGACGCCGGAGAAGTCGCTGATCCGCCCGCTGCACGGCCGCGGTGGCCGCAACGCGTCGGGCAAGATCACGACGCGGCACAAGGGTGGCGGCCACAAGCGGGCCTACCGCCTGATCGACTTCCGCCGCACGGACAAGGACGGCGTGCCGGCCAAGGTCGCGCACATCGAGTACGACCCCAACCGCACCGCGCGCATCGCGCTGCTGCACTACGCCGACGGCGAGAAGCGCTACATCATCGCGCCGTCGAAGCTCCAGCAGGGCGACCGGATCGAGAACGGCCCCAAGGCCGACATCAAGCCGGGCAACAACCTGCCGCTGCGCAACATCCCGGTCGGCACGGTGATCCACGCGATCGAGCTCCGCCCCGGCGGCGGCGCGAAGATCGCCCGCTCGGCCGGTGCCAGCGTCCAGCTCGTCGCCAAGGACGGCCCCTACGCCCAGCTGCGGATGCCCTCGGGCGAGATCCGCAACGTGGACGTCCGGTGCCGCGCCACGATCGGCGAGGTCGGCAACGCCGAGCACCAGAACATCAACTGGGGCAAGGCCGGCCGCATGCGGTGGAAGGGCAAGAAGCCCACCGTCCGCGGTGTCGCCATGAACCCGGTCGACCACCCGCACGGTGGTGGTGAGGGCAAGACCTCCGGTGGTCGCCACCCGGTGAACCCGGCCGGCAAGCCCGAAGGCCGTACCCGCCGCCGCAAGGCAAGCGACAAGCTCATCGTCCGGCGTCGTCGCACCGGTAAGAAGCGCTGAGCAGGGAGGGAGTGAAGGATGCCTCGCAGCCTTAAGAAGGGCCCCTTCGTGGACGACCACCTGCTCAAGAAGGTGGACGTCCTCAACGAGTCGGGCAAGAAGACCGTCATCAAGACCTGGTCCCGCCGGTCGACGATCATCCCCGACATGCTGGGCCACACGATCGCGGTGCACGACGGCCGCAAGCACGTGCCGGTGTTCGTGACGGAGGCGATGGTCGGGCACAAGCTCGGCGAGTTCGCCCCGACCCGCACGTTCAAGGGTCACATCAAGGACGACCGGAAGTCGCGCCGCCGCTAAGGCGACGAACTAGAGGAAGAGCAAGGGGAAGCAGCGATGAACGCCCGTAACGAAGCTGAGGCGCCGGAGTTCCCGCGCGCCGTGGCTCGGGCTCGCTACGTCCGCGACACGCCGATGAAGGTGCGCCGCGTCGTCGAGCTCATCAGGGGTCGTAGCGCCAGCGAGGCCCTGGCCGTGCTCCAGTTCGCGCCGCAGGCGGCATCTGAGCCGGTCCGCAAGGTGCTCGCGAGCGCCGTGGCCAACGCCGAGAACAACCTGTCGCTTGACCCCGACACCCTCTGGGTGTCGAAGGTCTACGTCGACGAGGGTCCGACCCTCAAGCGGTTCCGCCCGCGCGCCCAGGGCCGTGCGTACCGGATCCGCAAGCGGACGAGCCACATCACCGTCGAGGTGGAGAGCCGTCCCAAGAAGGCCGGTGCCAAGGCCGGCGCTGATGGGAAGAAGGGGGCTCGGTAGTGGGCCAGAAGATCAACCCACACGGCTTCCGACTCGGTATCACCACCGACTGGAAGTCTCGTTGGTACGCCGACAAGCAGTACGCCGAGTACGTGGCCGAGGACGTCAAGATCCGGAAGCTGCTCTCGAAGGGCATGGAGCGCGCCGGCATCTCGAAGGTGGAGATCGAGCGCACCCGTGACCGGGTCCGCGTCGACATCCACACCGCCCGGCCGGGCATCGTCATCGGCCGTCGCGGCGCCGAGGCCGACCGCATCCGCGGTGAGCTGGAGAAGCTCACCAAGAAGCAGGTGCAGCTCAACATCCTCGAGGTGAAGAGCCCGGAGTCGGACGCGCAGCTCGTCGCGCAGGGCGTGGCGGAGCAGCTGTCCAACCGCGTGGCCTTCCGCCGTGCGATGCGCAAGGCCATCCAGTCGGCCATGCGCTCGCCGCAGGTGAAGGGCATCCGCGTGCAGTGCGGTGGTCGTCTCGGCGGCGCCGAGATGTCCCGCTCGGAGCACTACCGCGACGGCCGAGTGCCGCTGCACACGCTGCGCGCGGACATCGACTACGGCTTCTTCGAGGCCCGCACCACGTTCGGCCGCATCGGCGTGAAGGTGTGGATCTACAAGGGCGACATCGTCGGTGGCATCAGCGCCAAGCGCGAGCGCGACGCCGCCCCGTCGGCCGAGCGCGCGCCGCGCCGCGACCGCAACGAGCGCCCGAACCGGGCCCGTCGTTCCGGTGCCAGCGGCACCACGGCGACGAGCACCGAGGCGGGTCGCGCCGCCCAGGCAAGTGATCAGACGACTGGCGACGTCGCTGCGGACAACGCTCCGAACGTCGCGAAGACGGAGGGCTGAGTAGTGCTCATCCCGCGCAGGGTCAAGCACCGCAAGCAGCACCACCCCGGTCGGTCCGGTGCTGCCAAGGGCGGCACGAGGGTCACGTTCGGCGAGTACGGCATCCAGGCGCTGGAGCCGGCCTACGTGACCAACCGGCAGATCGAGTCGGCTCGTATCGCGATCAACCGGCACATCCGCCGCGGCGGCAAGGTCTGGATCAACATCTTCCCGGACCGCCCGCTGACCAAGAAGCCGGCCGAGACCCGCATGGGTTCCGGCAAGGGCTCCCCGGAGTGGTGGGTGGCCAACGTCAAGCCGGGTCGGGTGCTCTTCGAGATGAGCTTCCCGAACGAGGCTGTGGCCCGCGAGGCGCTCCGCCGCGCGATCCACAAGCTCCCGATGAAGTGCCGCATCGTTACGCGTGAGGGTGGTGAGTTCTGATGGCAGCGGGTACCACCGCTTCCGAGCTGCGTGAGCTCACCGAGGAAGAGCTCGTGCTGCGCCTTCGGGAAGCCAAGGAGGAGCTGTTCAACCTCCGCTTCCAGATGGCCACCGGGCAGCTCGACAACAACCGTCGCCTGCGCACGGTCCGGCACGAGATCGCCCGGATCTACACCGTGATGCGGGAGCGGGAGCTGGGTCTCTCGACCTCCCCCGACACGGTTTCCACTGGTGAGGGTGCGGCATGAGCGAGAGCAACGAAGTGACGACCGAGGCGCGCAACGACCGCAAGGTCCGCGAGGGCTACGTCGTGTCCGACAAGATGGACAAGACGATCGTGGTCGCGGTCGAGGACCGCAAGAAGCACCGCCGCTACGCGAAGGTCATGCGCTCCACCACCAAGGTGAAGGCGCACGACGAGGGCAACACCGCCGGCGTCGGCGACCGCGTCCTGCTGATGGAGACGCGTCCGCTGTCGGCCACCAAGCGGTGGCGCCTCGTCGAGATCCTCGAGAAGGCCAAGTAGTTTTCTAGGGACCGAGCCCGTCAGGTCGGCAATCTGGCGGGCCAGGAATGGTCAGGAGAAGGTAAGTGATCCAGCAGGAGTCGCGGCTGCGCGTCGCCGACAACACCGGTGCGAAGGAAATCCTTTGCATCCGTGTTCTCGGTGGCTCGGGCCGCCGCTACGCGGGCATCGGGGACATCATCGTCGCGACGGTGAAGCAGGCCATCCCCGGTGCCGGTGTGAAGAAGGGCGACGTCGTCAAGGCCGTCATCGTCCGGACCGTGAAGGAGAGGCGCCGTCCCGACGGCTCCTACATCCGGTTCGACGAGAACGCCGCCGTGCTCATCAAGAACGACAACGAGCCGCGGGGCACCCGCATCTTCGGCCCGGTCGGTCGTGAGCTGCGCGACAAGAAGTTCATGAAGATCATCTCGTTGGCGCCGGAGGTGCTCTGACCATGAAGGTGAAGAAGGGCGACACCGTCGTGGTTATCGCCGGCAAGGACAAGGGTGCTCGCGGCAAGGTCATCATGGCCTACCCCGCTGAGAACCGCGTCCTGGTCGAGGGCGTCAACCGCATCAAGAAGCACACCCGGATCACGCAGACCCAGCGCGGCGCGCAGTCGGGCGGCATCGTGACGCAGGAGGCCCCCATCCACGTGTCCAACGTGATGGTGGTCGACTCGGACGGCAAGCCGACCCGCGTGGGTTACCGGACCAACGACGAGGGCAAGCGGGTCCGCATTTCCCGTCGTAACGGGAAGGACATCTGATGACCACCGTTGAGAAGACCATCCCGCGGCTGAAGACTCGCTACCGCGAGGAGATCGTGGCCGAGCTGCGCAAGCAGTTCGAGTACGCCAACGTCATGCAGATCCCCGGCGTGGTGAAGGTCGTCGTCAACATGGGTGTCGGCGACGCCGCCCGCGACGGCAAGCTGATCGAGGGCGCCGTCAAGGACCTCGCGATCATCACCGGCCAGCGCCCCGAGGTCCGCCGGGCCCGCAAGTCCATCGCGCAGTTCAAGCTGCGCGAGGGCATGCCGATCGGTGCCCGCGTGACGCTGCGCGGCGACCGCATGTGGGAGTTCCTGGACCGCCTGCTGACCATCGCGCTGCCCCGCATCCGCGACTTCCGCGGCCTCTCGGGCAAGCAGTTCGACGGCAACGGGAACTACACGTTCGGTCTCAACGAGCAGTCGATGTTCCACGAGATCGACCCGGACGCCATCGACCGCCCCCGCGGCATGGACATCACGGTCGTCACCACCGCCACGAACGACGAGGAAGGCCGCGCGCTGCTCAAGCAGCTGGGCTTCCCGTTCAGGGAGAACTGACATGGCCAAGAAGGCGCTGATCAACAAGGCCGCGGCCAAGCCGAAGTTCAAGGTGCGGGGCTACACCCGCTGCCAGCGCTGCGGTCGCCCGCACTCGGTGTTCCGCAAGTTCGGCCTGTGCCGGATCTGCCTCCGCGAGATGGCCCACCGGGGCGAGCTGCCCGGCGTGAGCAAGTCCAGCTGGTAAGTCCGGCTCGGCGGCAGGTTTTTCTAGATCATTCACTTCGCTGTAGGCCCGTCCACGACCAGTCGGCCCCCCGGGGCCGGCTCGGACCCTGGCTGGGGAACCGCAGCGAGAAAGGTTGACCAGGTCACCATGACGATGACCGACCCGATCGCAGACATGTTGACGCGTCTGCGGAACGCGAACTCGGCTTACCACGACAAGGTCGTGATGCCGCACTCGAAGTTGAAGGCCAACATCGCCGAGATCCTCAAGCGCGAGGGCTACATCGCGAGCTACCGCGACGAAGCCGGCGACGTGGCCAAGAACCTGGTGATCGAGCTGAAGTACGGCCCGAACCGGGAGCGCAGCATCGCCGGCCTCCGCCGCGTGTCGAAGCCCGGTCTGCGCGTGTACGCGAAGTCGACCAACCTGCCGAAGGTGCTGGGCGGTCTGGGCGTCGCGATCATCTCGACCTCTGGCGGTCTCATGACCGACCGCCAGGCCAACAAGTCGGGCGTGGGCGGAGAAGTCCTCGCCTACGTCTGGTGAGGAAGGGGGACTAGGCAATGTCGCGCATCGGAAAGCTGCCGATCACCGTCCCCTCCGGGGTCGACGTGAACATCGATGGCCAGGCTGTGAGCGTGAAGGGCCCGAAGGGGACCTTGTCGCTGAACATCGCTGAGCCCATCATCATCGAGAAGGCCGACGACGGCACTCTCGAGGTGAAGCGCCCGAACGACGAGCGCCGTAGCCGCTCGCTCCACGGTCTGTCCCGCACCCTGGTGCAGAACATGGTCGTCGGTGTGACGCAGGGCTACGAGAAGAAGATGGAGATCCACGGCGTCGGTTACCGCGTGGCTCTCAAGGGTTCCGACCTGGAGTTCGCTCTGGGCTACAGCCACCCGGTGAAGGTGGAGGCCCCCGAGGGCATCACCTTCGCGGTGGAGACCCCGACCCGGTTCTCCGTGGCCGGCATCGACAAGCAGCTCGTGGGCGAGGTCGCCGCCAACATCCGCAAGCTGCGCAAGCCCGACCCGTACAAGGGCAAGGGCGTGCGCTACGCGGGCGAGAAGATCCGCCGCAAGGTCGGAAAGACGGGTAAGTGACATGAGCGAGACTGCAACGAAGCGCAAGCCGGTGGGCAAGGACATCTCGACCACCCGCCGCGTCGCCAAGACCCGCCGTCACTTCCGCCTCCGCAAGAAGGTCAGCGGCACCGCGGAGCGTCCGCGCCTGGCGGTGCACCGGTCGTCGAAGCACATCACCGTGCAGATCATCGACGACCTCGCCGGCCACACGCTGGCGGCGGCGTCCTCGGTCGAGGCGGACGTCCGCGCGATCGACGGCGACAAGAAGGCCCGTGCGGCGAAGGTCGGCCAGCTGGCCGCCGCCCGTGCGAAGGAGGCCGGCGTCACCAAGGTCGTGTTCGACCGCGGTGGCAACGCCTACCACGGCCGGATCGCGGCTCTGGCCGACGCCGCCCGCGAGGCGGGGCTGGAGTTCTGACAATGCAGATCACTGGAATTGAGAGGGACGCCTGATGCCAGGACGCACGCGTCGCGAAGGCGGCGGGGGCGAGCGCGGAGAGCGTCGCGACCGTCGTGATGGCGGCCGCGGCGGCGCGGCCCAGGAGAAGACCCCGCACCTGGAGCGCGTGGTTGCGATCAACCGCGTCTCCAAGGTCGTGAAGGGTGGTCGTCGCTTCAGCTTCACCGCCCTCGTGGTGGTCGGTGACGGCGACGGCATGGTCGGTGTCGGCTACGGCAAGGCCAAGGAAGTGCCGGCGGCGATCGCCAAGGGTGTGGAGGAGGCGAAGAAGAACTTCTTCCGCGTCCCCCGCATCGCGGGCACGATCCCTCACCCGATCCAGGGCGAGAAGGCGGCCGGTGTCGTCCTGCTCCGCCCGGCCTCGGCCGGTACCGGCGTCATCGCCGGTGGCGCGGTCCGCGCGGTGCTGGAGTGCGCCGGTGTCCACGACGTGCTGAGCAAGTCGCTGGGCTCGGACAACGCGATCAACATCGTGCACGCGACCGTGGCGGCCCTGAAGGGCCTCCAGCGTCCCGAGGAGGTGGCCGCCCGCCGCGGTCTGCCGCTCGAGGATGTGGCTCCCGCCGGCATGCTCCGTGCCCGTGCAGGGGCGGTGTGACCATGGCCCAGCTCAAGGTGACCCAGGTCAAGAGCAGCATCGGTACCAAGCACAACCACCGTGAGTCCCTCCGGACCCTGGGGTTGCGCAAGATCCGCCAGTCGGTGGTCCGCGAGGACACGCCGCAGGTGCGCGGCCTGATCCAGGCCGTTCGCCACCTGGTGGTCGTCGAGGAGGTCCAGTCGTGACCATCAAGATCCATGACCTGCGTCCGGCCCCCGGCGCCAAGACCGCGAAGACCCGTGTCGGTCGCGGTGAGGGCTCCAAGGGCAAGACGGCCGGTCGCGGTACGAAGGGCACCGGCGCGCGGAAGAACGTCTCCCCGCGCTTCGAGGGTGGCCAGATGCCGCTGCACATGCGCCTGCCGAAGCTGAAGGGCTTCCGCAACCCGTTCCGCACCGAGTACCAGGTCGTGAACGTGGGCGACATCGCCCGCCTGTTCCCGGACGGTGGCCGGGTGGACGTGGACGCCCTCATCAACGCGGGCCTGGTGCGCAAGAACGAGCTCGTCAAGGTCCTCGGTGACGGTGACCTGAACGGCGTGAAGGTCGACGTCGTGGCGAACAAGTTCTCCGGCAGCGCGGTCGACAAGATCGCCGCCGCCGGTGGCACGCACACCGTGCTCTGACGCACGCGCACGCCGAACGGCCCCCGGAGCCTCCCGCTCCGGGGGCCGTTCCGCGTCCCGGCCGCGAACGCCCGACCCACCCGTCGCCACCGCATGACTCGCGGGTCGCCACCGCATGACTCACCGCCCCTGAACGCATGACTCGCGGGTCGCCACCGCATGACTCGCGGGGGCGGGCGAGTCATGCGCTCGTGACGCGCGAGTCATGCGGTCGTGAGCGGTGAGTCATGCGCTCGTGGACGGTGGGTCGGGCGCTCGTGAGCGGGTTTTTAACAGGGGGGACGGTCAAGACGGGTGTTCGCGCAGGGCGTAAAGCGTTTGCGGCGGTGGTTAGCTTCAAGCGCATGTGGCTCGCGGTCTTCTTCGGCGCCTCCGTGCTGGTCGCACTGACGCCGGGCGCCAACAACCTCCTGGGCATGCACCACGCCCTCCACCACGGCCCCGCCAAGGCCCTCACGGCCGTCCTGGGGCGCGTCGCGGCCTTCTCCGCGATGGTCGCCGCCGCCGTCGCCGGCCTGGGCCCCGTGCTCGCCGCGAGCGAGGTGGCGCTGACCGTCCTCAAGTGGGTCGGCGTCGCCTACCTGCTCCACCTCGGGCTGCGCGTCCTCCTCGCCCCGGGGGAGGCGAAACCCGCAGCCCACGGGGGCGCGCCGCTCCGCAAGGAGTTCCTGGTCGCGATCTCCAACCCCAAGGCGCTGCTCGTCTTCACCGCGTTCGTGCCGCAGTTCGTCGACCCGGCCCGCGGTCCCGTCGCGGCGCAGTTGGCGCTCCTCGGCGCGGTCTACCTGGTGGCCGAGGTGGTCGCCGGTACGGCGTACGTCCTCGCCGGTGCGGGCATCCGGCGGGCCGGCCTGACGAAGCGCGCGAAGGCCCGCTTGGACAGGGGGACCGGGGTCGTGCTGCTGGGCATGGCGGGCGCGCTCGCCGGTTCGCGCACGTGACCGGGTCCATCGGAACTTGATCCGTTCGGGGGCTTGTCGACCGCCGTAGTCGATCAGGTACGAAGTGTGAAGGACGACTGGCTACGGCGATCGGCCTCGCGGCTGTTAAAGTCGCGGGCTGAACCCGGATGTCCTCCGGGTCGGTCGCGGCTACCCGTCGCTTCCGCCACCGTCGGCGAGCGCCGGCGGTATGCCCGCTAGACGTGCCGGCAACACAGCCGGTACCGCAGAGATGCCGACCCCAGTGGGGCGGCAACGCTGATGGAGGTTCGCGTGCTCGGCGCATTCCGCTCGGCTCTCGCGACGCCGGACCTACGGAAGAAGATCCTCTTCACGCTGGGGATCGTCGTGGTGTACCGGTTGGGCGCGACCATGCCCGCGCCGGGCGTCTCCTTCAAGAACGTCAAACAGTGCATCGAGCAGGTCGACCAGCAGGGGATCTACTCGCTGATCAACCTGTTCAGCGGCGGCGCGCTGCTGAACCTCTCGATCTTCGCGCTGGGCATCATGCCCTACATCACCGCGAGCATCATCATCCAGTTGCTCACCGTGGTCATCCCGCGGTTCGAGCAGCTGAAGAAGGAAGGGCAGGCGGGTCAGGGCAAGCTGACCCAGTACACCCGCTACCTGACCATCGCGCTGGCGGTCCTCCAGTCCACGGGCATCATCGCCCTGGCCGTGCGCGACCAGCTGTTCCAGAACTGCGACGTGCCGGTCATCCCCGACGAGAGCATCTTCAGCCTCGTCGTCCTGGTCGTCACGATGACCGCCGGCACCAGCGTGATCATGTGGCTCGGCGAGATCATCACCGAGAAGGGGATCGGCAACGGCATGTCGCTGCTGATCTTCACCGGCATCGCGGCCCGCATCCCGATCGAGGGCAAGATCATCTGGGACCGCGGCGGCCTGACCTTCTTCCTGGTCTGCCTCGCGGCACTGCTGATCATCGCCAGCGTCATCTACGTCGAGCAGGCCCAGCGCCGCATCCCGGTCCAGTACGCGAAGCGCATGATCGGCCGGCGGATGTACGGCGGCACGTCGACCTACCTGCCGCTGAAGGTGAACCAGGCCGGTGTCATCCCGGTCATCTTCGCCTCGTCGCTGCTGTACCTGCCCGACCTGGTCTCGCGGCTCACGACCTCGAACGACGGCTCGGCCCCCGGCTGGTGGCAGACCTTCGTCCAGACGCACCTGGTCAGCCAGTCGAGCCCGATCCACATCGCGCTCTACTTCCTGCTGATCGTCTTCTTCACGTACTTCTACGTCGGCATCACGTTCAACCCGGACGAGCGCGCCGACGAGATGAAGAAGTTCGGTGGGTTCATCCCGGGTATCCGACCGGGTCGACCGACCGCCGAGTACCTCCGCTTCGTCCTGGGGCGGATCACGCTGCCGGGCTCGCTCTACCTGGGCATCGTCGCCATCCTGCCGAACCTGTTCCTCGACCTGACCGGTCAGGGCCAGAACCAGAACTTCCCGTTCGGCGGCACGGCGGTGCTGATCATGGTCGGTGTCGGCCTCGACACCGTGAAGCAGATCGAGAGCCAGCTCATGCAGCGCAACTACGAAGGGTTCCTCCGCTAGTGCGACTCGTTCTCGTCGGCCCGCCCGGAGCGGGCAAGGGCACGCAGGCCCAGGTCCTCAGCACCAAGCTCGGCGTGCCGCACATCTCCACCGGGGACCTCTTCCGCGCTCACATCAGCCAGCAGACCGACCTCGGCAAGGAGGTCCAGGAGTACCTGGACTCCGGCGAGCTCGTGCCGGACGAGGTGACCAACGAGATGGTCCGCGGGCGGCTGGCGCAGGCGGACGCGACGGGCGGGTTCCTGCTCGACGGCTTCCCGCGCAACGTGGCCCAGGCGGGCGTGCTGGGCGAGATGCTGGCCGCGTCCGGGCACTCCCTGGACGCGGTGCTGGAGTTCCGGGTCGACGAGGACGTCGTGGTCGAGCGCCTGCTCGCCCGCGGCCGCACGGACGACAAGGAAGACGTGATCCGGCACCGCCAGCAGGTCTACCGGACGGAGACCGCGCCGCTGCTCGACCACTACGCCGACATCGTCGTGGCGATCGACGCGGTGGGCGAGGTCGACGAGATCAGCGAGCGCGCGATCACCGCCCTGCGCGCCGTGAAGTGAGCGGTGTCGTCGATGTGCTGCGACGCGTGGTCCCCGGTCGTGACCGCATGATCGAGATCAAGAGCCGCGGCCAGCTCGAAGCCATGAGGGCTGCCGGGCTGGTCGTGGCACGCACCCTGGCGCTGCTGGCCGCGCACACCAAGGCCGGGGTCAGCACCGCCGAGCTGGACGAGCTGGCAGAGCAGAGCATCCGCGACGCCGGCGCGGTCCCGTCGTTCAAGGGCTACCACGGCTTCCCGGCGTCGATCTGCGCGTCGGTCAACGAGCAGGTGGTCCACGGCATCCCGGCGCGGTCCCAGGTCCTCGCCGAGGGCGACCTGATCTCGATCGACTGCGGTGCCATCCTCGACGGCTGGCACGGCGACTCGGCCGTCACGCTCCCGGTGGGCGCGGTGACGGACGCGGAGCTGAAGCTGTCGGACGCCACCCGGCGCTCGATGCTCGCGGGCATCGAGGCGGCCGTGCCCGGCGGCAGGCTGAGCGACATCTCGTTCGCCATCGAGTCGGCCACGATCCTGGCCGGCGAGGAGCACGGGGTCGAGTACGGCATCGTCGACGGCTACGGCGGCCACGGCATCGGCACCAAGATGCACATGGACCCGTTCCTGCCGAACCACGGCAAGCCCGGCAAGGGCCCGCGCCTCAAGGTCGGCATGGCGATCGCCATCGAGCCGATGCTGACGCTGGGCAGCGAGCGCACGGTCGAGCTGGAGGACGGCTGGACCGTCGTCACCGCCGACGGTTCGCGCGCGGCGCACTGGGAGCACTCCGTCGCCATCACCGACGACGGCCCCTGGGTGCTGACCGCCCCTGAAGGGGACTGATCGACCGACGTCCCGGGACGTCCGCGGGGCCGGAGCCGTTCGACGGCGCCGGCCCCGTTCCCGTTCCCGTTCCCGTTCGCGCCACCACCCGTTCGCGCGATCACCCGCCGGCGGGACACTCGCGGGGGGACGCGCACCGGGGGACACCCGCCGTGGGGCGCGCACCGCGCTGACCTGCGCGAAAGGCTCCGGAGCCGCCCCGGCCCGGGCCGATTTGGGCACGAGCGCCGACGAGCGTAGTATGGAGCGGTGGCGCACACGTCGCGCCGGTTCCGCCATGCCTGGGGTTCACCCCGGCGGGCAGGGTTCTGCAAGGGCCTTACCGCGGAGTCGGGG
This sequence comes from Saccharothrix sabaoui, assembly GCF_051756985.1. Taxonomy (NCBI): domain Bacteria; kingdom Bacillati; phylum Actinomycetota; class Actinomycetes; order Pseudonocardiales; family Pseudonocardiaceae; genus Saccharothrix; species Saccharothrix sabaoui. The sequence continues at coordinate 32,178 of NZ_JBPKJK010000016.1, read as the reverse complement.
CAGCGCGTGTCCGCACTCCGAAGAACACCCACCGTCACGAAACGCGGAGGCTATGGGCAAGAAGGACGGGGCCATTGAGGTCGAGGGCCGCGTAGTCGAACCGCTCCCCAACGCGATGTTCCGCGTCGAGCTGGAGAACGGTCACAAGGTCCTGGCACACATCAGCGGCAAGATGCGTCAGCACTACATCCGCATCCTCCCCGAGGACCGGGTTGTCGTGGAGCTCTCGCCCTACGACCTGTCCCGCGGGCGCATCGTCTACCGCTACAAGTGACCTCCGGTGCGCCCTCGCACGGGTGCACCGGCTGACGCAGGAGAGCTCAGGCGTGAAGGTCCAGCCGAGCGTCAAGAAGATCTGCGACAAGTGCAAGGTGATCCGCCGCCACGGCCGGGTCATGGTCATCTGCGAGAACCTGCGCCACAAGCAGCGCCAGGGCTGACCAGAGCCGTCGAGCACGAGTCGAGTCTTCGCGGACGCGACCAGTAGCAAGCCTCTTCGCACCTGCCTGGGGAGCACCACGCCCAGGCACACCCCCGGACTCCAGGCCGGGGCCGGGACACCCGGTCGCGAGAGCGACCGGACACTGACACAGCGAGTCAGTCCCGGGACCGGGCGAGGAGCAGACCTGGAGCGACACCACTGTTAGGAGCAAGCGCCGTATGGCACGACTCGCTGGCGTCGACCTCCCCCGCGAAAAGCGGTTGGAGATCGCGCTGACCTACATCTTCGGCATCGGGCGCACGCGGTCCAAGGAAGTGCTGACCGCGACCGAGCTGTCCCCCGACCTGCGGGTCAAGGACCTCGGGGACGCCGACCTGGCGAAGCTGCGGGACTACATCGAGAACAACTTCAAGGTCGAGGGTGACCTCCGCCGCGAGGTTCAGGCCGACATCCGCCGCAAGATGGAAATCGGCACCTACCAGGGTCTGCGCCACCGTCGCAACCTGCCCGTCCGCGGGCAGCGCACCAAGACGAACGCGCGCACCCGCAAGGGTCCGAAGAAGACCGTGGCGGGCAAGAAGAAGGCCGGCAAGAAGTAAGACCTCGCGTACTACGTAGGAGATCACCCAAAGATGCCACCCAAGTCCCGCACGGGCGCCGGGGTCAAGAAGGTCCGGCGCAAGGAAAAGAAGAACGTCTCGCACGGCCAGGCCCACATCAAGAGCACGTTCAACAACACCATCGTGTCCATCACGGACCCGCTGGGCAACGTGATCAGCTGGGCTTCCGCAGGCCACGTCGGCTTCAAGGGCTCGCGCAAGTCGACGCCCTTCGCCGCGCAGATGGCCGCGGAGAACGCCGCGCGCAAGGCCGCCGAGCACGGCATGCGCAAGGTGGACGTGTTCGTGAAGGGTCCCGGCTCCGGCCGCGAGACCGCGATCCGTTCGCTGCAGGCCGCCGGCCTCGAGGTCGGCACCATCCAGGACGTGACCCCGCAGCCCCACAACGGCTGCCGCCCGCCCAAGCGGCGCCGGGTCTGAGGCACGGGGAGGAGTAAGACACCATGGCTCGTTACACCGGACCGGCCACGCGCATCTCGCGTCGCCTCAAGGTCGACCTCGTCGGTGGGGACCAGGCGTTCGAGCGCCGTCCCTACCCGCCCGGCCAGCACGGCCGCGGTCGCATCAAGGAGTCGGAGTACCTGCTCCAGCTCCAGGAGAAGCAGAAGGCCCGCTACACGTACGGCGTGCTGGAGAAGCAGTTCCGCCGCTACTACGAAGAAGCGGTCCGCCGCACCGGCAAGACCGGTGAGAACCTGCTCCAGATCCTGGAGTCCCGCCTGGACAACGTCGTGTACCGCGCGGGTCTCGCGCGCACCCGTCGCCAGGCACGCCAGCTGGTCAGCCACGGTCACTTCATCGTGAACGGCCACAAGGTGAACATCCCCAGCTACCGGGTGTCGAAGTTCGACATCATCGACGTGAAGCCGAAGTCGCTGCCCACGCTGCCCTTCGAGGCCGCGCGCGCGTCGTTCGGCGACCGGCCGATCCCGGCGTGGCTCCAGGTCGTGCAGTCCAACCTGCGCATCCTGGTCCACCAGCTGCCGGAGCGGGCGCAGATCGACACGCCCGTCACCGAGCAGCTGATCGTCGAGCTCTACTCGAAGTGATCCTCCTGGAGGGGCCTCGCGAGAGGCCCCTCCAGTCGGGTCCCGCGACGGCACGGAATGGTGTGCCGCACGCGTTCGCCGGTCTCCGCGACCGGCATCCCACGGCGTCAAATAGCGGGCGTCGGGGTAGTAGAAGAGGAAGAACCCAGTGCTGATTTCCCAGCGCCCCTCGCTCAGCGAGGAAGCGGTCAACGAGACCCGTTCCCGGTTCGTCATCGAGCCGCTGGAGCCGGGCTTCGGCTACACCCTCGGCAACTCCATCCGCCGCACCCTGCTGTCGTCCATCCCCGGCGCGGCCGTGACCAGCATCCGCATCGACGGCGTGCTGCACGAGTTCACGACCGTCCCCGGTGTGAAGGAAGACGTCACCGACATCATCCTCAACCTCAAGGAGCTGGTCGTCAGCTCCGAGGAGGACGAGCCGGTGACCATGTACCTGCGCAAGCAGGGGCCCGGTGCGGTGACCGCCGGCGACATCGTGCCCCCGGCCGGTGTCACCGTGCACAACCCCGACCTGCACATCGCCACCCTGAACGGCAAGGGCAAGCTGGAGATCGAGCTCGTGGTCGAGCGCGGTCGCGGCTACGTCCCCGCCGTGCAGAACAAGCAGGCCGGTGCCGAGATCGGCCGCATCCCCGTCGACTCGATCTACTCGCCCGTCATGAAGGTGACCTACAAGGTCGAGGCCACCCGTGTCGAGCAGCGGACCGACTTCGACAAGCTGATCCTCGACGTGGAGACCAAGCCCTCCATCACGCCGCGCGACGCCGTCGCGTCCGCGGGCAAGACGCTGGTGGAGCTGTTCGGCCTCGCGCGCGAGCTGAACGTCGACGCCGAGGGCATCGAGATCGGACCGTCGCCCGCCGAGGCCGACACCATCGCGGCGTTCGCGATGCCGATCGAGGACCTGGACCTCACCGTCCGGTCCTACAACTGCCTCAAGCGCGAGGGCATCCACACGGTGGGCGAGCTGGTCTCGCGCAGCGAGGCGGACCTGCTGGACATCCGCAACTTCGGCGCCAAGTCGATCGACGAGGTCAAGATGAAGCTCGTCGGCCTCGGCCTCGCGCTGAAGGACAGCCCCCCTGGGTTCGACCCCTCGGCCGCCGCGTCCGACTACCCCGCCGAGGGCTGGGGCGCGGACGCGAGCGTGGACTCCCACGACGACGGCCAGGACTACGCGGAGACCGAGCAGCTCTGAAGGTCGCTCTAGCGGCCGGCCCGGAGCAGAGGATCAGGAAGAAATCCGAGGAGCAATTCGATGCCCACCCCCACCAAGGGACCGCGTCTCGGGGGCTCGCCGGCCCACGAGCGGCTGATGCTGGCCAACCTGGCCACGTCCCTGTTCACGCACGGTCGGATCACCACGACCGAGGCCAAGGCGAAGCGGCTGCGCCCGTACGCCGAGAAGCTGATCAGCAAGGCGAAGGTCGGCGACCTGCACAACCGTCGCGAGATCCTCAAGGTCATCCGTGACAAGGACATCGTGCACAAGCTGTTCGCCGAGATCGGCCCGCAGTTCGCCGAGCGCGCCGGCGGTTACACCCGCATCACCAAGACGCTGCCGCGCAAGGGCGACAACGCCCCCATGGCCGTGATCGAGCTGGTCGCGGAGCAGACCGTCACCTCCGAGGCGGAGCGCGCCCGGAAGACGAAGTTCGCGAAGGACGAGGCCCCCAAGGCGGCTGCCGCCGAGGAGACCACGACCGACGAGGTGCAGGACCAGGACGCCGAGGCGCCCGAGTCCGCCACCAAGGACGCGACCGAGGAGCCCGCCGAGGGCGCCGACGACGAGTCCGCCGAGGCCCCGAAGGCCGAGAAGAAGGACGAGTCCTGACGGACGCGCACTTCACCGACGAGCCCGTCGCCCCCACCGGGGGTGACGGGCTCGTTCGCGTGCGACTGGACCTGGCCTACGACGGCACGGACTTCTCGGGGTGGGCGCGCCAGCCCGGCCGCCGCACGGTGTGCGGGGTGCTGGAGGACACGGCGTCCACCGTGCTGCGGCACGACGTCTCGCTGACCGTGGCGGGCCGGACGGACGCCGGCGTGCACGCGGCCGGGCAGGTGGCGCACGCCGACCTGCCGTCGTCGGTGGACGTGGCGGGCCTGCCCAAGCGCCTGGCCCGCGCCTTGCCGCCCGACGTGCGGGTGTTCTCGGCGCGGGTGGTGCCGGCGGAGTTCGACGCCCGCTTCGCCGCGCTGAGGCGGCACTACGAGTACCGGGTGACCGACGCGCCGTCCGGCGCGCACCCGTTGCGGAGGCTGGACACGCTGTCCTGGCCCCGCCCGCTGGACCTGGGCGCGCTGAACGAGGCGTCGGCGCTGCTGCTGGGGGAGCGGGACTTCTGCGCGTTCTGCCGGCGGCGCGAGGGCGCGACGACCATCCGCGAGCTCCAGCGGCTGGTGTGGGAGCGCGAGGGGGACGTGCTGACGGCGTTCGTGTCGGCGGACGCGTTCTGCCACTCGATGGTGCGCAGCCTGGTGGGCGCGCTGCTGGCCGTGGGGGAGGGGCGGAAGCCCGTGGCCTGGCCGGCGTCGCTGCTGTCGCTGACGGCGAGGTCGAGCGAGGTGACCGTGGCCCCGCCGCACGGGTTGTCCCTCGTCCGGGTGGACTACCCGGCGGACGACGAACTCGCGGCGCGCGCGGCGGTGACCCGCAACGTGCGGGTGGTCACGGGTCCATGAGGTCGGCCGGGCCCACCTCCACGGGGACCGGGGACGCGCCGATGACGGTCGGAACGCCCCGCACGACGTTCTGGACGACGTACCTCCCCCGGACGAGCCGGTGCGCGGTCAGCTCCGCTTCCCGCTCGACCGTCCACACGAACGGCACGCCGGCCAGGGCGTAGGCGGCCAGTTTCGTCTCCCGGTAGGCGGGTTCGTCCTCCGGTGACCAGACCTCGACCGACAGCACCACCGCCGAGGCCGGGAACATCAGTCCCCGGACCCGCTCCCGCACGACCACCGCGTCCGGGATCAGCACCGTCCGCGAGGCGATGGGGAACCGCACGTTCACCGTCCACACGGCGTGCAGGTCGGTGCGCCCCGCGGCGTGCACCGCGTCCCTGATCGCGTGCGTCAGCCGCCCCACCGCGACCTGGTGCCGGACGGAGCGGTGGGGCGTGGACCGGAGGTGGCCGAAGATCAGCTCACCGTGCGGGCAGCCTTCCGGGTCCGGGGCCGTGAGCCAGTCGTCGACGGTGTGCGAGCCGATCATCATGCGCGCGATCCTGTCGACTCCGTGCTCCTCGGGGAAGTCCCCTGACCTGGTGAAACGGGAGCGACCCCGGGCCGGGGGTACCGGTTCGGGGCCGCTGTCGGGCCGGTGGTGCGCTGGTCTCAGAGGTCGAGGGTCCAGCTGTCGATGTACCCGGTGTCCTGGCTGTACGCGTCGCGCACGCGCAGGTTCCAGGTGCCGTTGGCGTTCTCGGCCGACAGGTTCAGCGCGTAGGTGGCGTCGACGTTGTCCGCGCTGTCCGAACCGGACTGCACCTTGAGCTGCTTGACCGAACCGCTGGGCGCGACCAGGTCGATCACCACGTCACCGCGGTAGCTGTGCTTGACGTGCACCTCGACGGTGGCGGTGGCGGACGCCTTGCCGCCGCAGCCCGTCACGGCGATCGGGCTGGACGCGGTGCCCAGGTCCGGGACGGCGACGTCGGCGTCGTTGGTCTTCGCGGGGCAGCCGCCGGGCGGCTGGGTGGCCTCGCCGACGACCTTCAGCAGCTTGTTCGGCGAACCGGTGCCCGCGCCCGTCACGACGCCGTTGGTGGCGCCGTTCACGAGGGCGTCGCGGACCTGCTGCGGGGTCGCGGTGGGGTTCGCGGCCAGGTAGACCGCGGCCGCGCCGACGACGTGCGGGGTGGCCATCGACGTGCCGGAGATGGTGTTGGTGGCCGTGTCGTTGGTGTGCCAGGCCGAGGTGATGGACGAGCCCGGCGCGAAGATGTCCAGGCAGGTGCCGATGTTGGAGAACGACGAGCGGGCGTCGGTGTTGGTCGTGGAGCCGACCGTGATCCCCTCCGCGGTGCGCGCCGGGGTGAAGTTGCACGCGTCCGCGCCGTTGCTGTTGCCCGCCGCGAGGCCGTAGGTCACGCCCGAGGCGATGGAGTTGCGCACGGCCTGGTCGACCGTGGCGTCCACGCCGCCGCCGAGGGACATGTTGGCCACGGCCGGCTTCACCGCGTTCGCGGTCACCCAGTCGACGCCCGCGATGACGCCCGCGTACGTGCCGGAGCCCGCGCAGTTCAGCACCCGGACGCCGACCAGCTTGGCCTTCTTCGCCACGCCGTGCGCGGTGCCGCCGACGGTGCCCGCCACGTGCGTGCCGTGGCCGTTGCAGTCGGACGCGTCGTTGTCGTTGTCGACGGTGTCGCGGCCGGTGGTGGCGCGCCCGCCGAAGTCGCTGTGCGAGAAGCGGATGCCCGTGTCGATGATGTAGGCGGTGACGCCCTCACCCTCGTTCGGGTAGGTGTAGGAGTTGTCCAGCGGCAGCGCGGCCTGGTCGATCCGGTCCAGGCCCCACGACGGGGTCGGCGCCTGCGTGGCGGCGGTGGAGACCACGCCGTCCTGCTGGACGTAGGCCACCGACGGGTCGGCGGCCAGCTTGCGCGCCTGCGCCTCGGACATCGTCGCCGAGAAGCCGCGCAGCGCCGACGAGTACGTGTGCTTCACGTCGGCCTGGTACTTGCTGCCCAGCGCGCTCGCGCTGCTCGTGCTCACGTCCTTGAGCACGACGATGTAGCTGTCCTTCACCGCGTTCGGCGCACCGAGGCCGCGGATGTCCCCCTCGGCCGCGGCGGAGGTGAAGGTGGTCAGCGCGGCGGTGACCGCGAACGCCGTGCCCGTGGCCAGCGCCGCGCTGACCGACCGTCTCGTCCAGGACGTGCGAACGTCTCCCATGGGCGGGATCTCCTCTTCACCGGGTGGTGTGTTCGGACCGTGTCGCCCCCGATACCGTCCGAACACGGTGAGGTCGTTCCTAGTTCGCCCGCGGGTGAGCGCGCAAGGAATTGCGCAGAACAGCCGACAAATGGCTCCTCCACAGTTTTATTCGCGCTGTGAACGAATTGCTGCGGAGAGTGACTGGACGAGGCGCAAAAAATATGCCCCCGGACCTCGCGGGTCCGGGGGCTCACGTGCTTCGGCGGGCTCAGTCGCCGCGGCGGACGGCACCCAGGATCTGCTGCTCACCGGGGGTGGTGACGAGCCGGAGCGGGCGCCACAGGTTCGTGCCGAGGGCGATGACCTGGTCGTCCTTGAGCGTGGTGAGCTGGTGCGCCATCTGCGGCGGCAGGCGCCAGATCTGCGACGCCAACTGCGCCTGGCCGACCGGCAGCCGCTGGAGCAGCACCAGGTCCGCGGAATTCGCGGTGGTCGCCGCCTGGGGGTGCAAATAGGGCAGCACGTACATCGTCGTCTGCCACGGGGAGCGCGGCGGGAACAACTCCTGCGGCACGTGGCCGCCGTCGTGCACGACCAGCAGCGGGCTGTCCTCGGACGGCCGCGGCAGCTCCACCGGGCTGAGCCGGCGCAGCTGCACCAGCGGCGAGGGGCGCCCGTCCGCGCCCGCGCCCGCCGCGCGCACCACCGGCTGCCAGGCCGCCGGGCGGCCCGTCGCGATGGTGATCCAGGCGCCGGTGGCCATGGCCCGCAGCGCGATCTGGCGGGCCAGGTAGAGGCCGCCCACGACGACCATGCGGGTCGGCGCGGACCGCAGCACGGAGATCGTCAGCGGCTCGCCCTGCAACCCGGAGCCCAGCACCATGCCGCCGCGGTCGCCCGACGGGCTGACCACGTCCAGCATCTGCGGCGACACCAGGAACTCCGGCGCGACGCCCCGGCCGTGCGAGTCCAGCAGGCGCGCGTTCGTCACGCCACACCTCCGAGCGGCAGCGTCGCGGCCAGGCCGGAGACCTGGAGGCCGTTCAACGGGGTCAGCGTGATGTCGAGCTTGTCGGCCAGCGCCTTGAGCCGGTCGTCGGCGCGGTCCAGCTCGGACGGCGTCCGCGCGCTCACCCGCACCATGCCGCGCAGGCCGACCTGGCCCTGCTCGCTGCTCGGCGAGATCGTCATCGACAGCGTGGACGACAGCGCCCGCACGCCGGTGAGCGCGTTGAGGTTGTTGCGCATCCCCTTGGACGGCCAGCCGGTGATCGCGTACGAGGCGTGGCCCACGCCGCCCGCCGTGACGCCCTTCCACCTCTCGCGCAGCGACACCGCGTTGTTCGAGCCCGCCACCGAGGTCAGCTCGGCGGCGGAGATGCCGGCGCGGATCAGCTCGTCGGGGTCGAGGGGGCGGATCGACACGCCCGCCGACTCCAGCGCGTTGCGCACCCGGGACAGCGCGCCGATCAGCGCGCGGTGGGCGCCCACGACGCCGCCACCGCGCTCCTTGATCGCCGCCGCGCAGCGCCGCGGGTCGAGCCGCACGGCGATCCACGTGGTGCGCCGGGCCGCCGCGGGCAGCGGGCCGAGCACCTCCAGGTACGAGTTGAGCGCGGGCGAGTTCGTCGGCAGCGCGGCGCTGCCCGGGTAGCAGTGCCAGATCACCGAGATCGAGTCCAGCACCACGCCGCGGTCCTCCAGCGTGGGCGCCAGCGCGCCCAGCGGCAGCGACGGCGCGCTGCCCACGGCGGTGATGAGGCCCGGCGCGGGGTCGACCAGCAGCACGGCGGTCCACGCGCCCTGGTGCCAGGCCATGCCCAGCGGGCGGCGCTCGTGGTCCACGCCCTTGGCGATCACCAGGTCCGGCACCGCGAGGCGCAGCAGCGCCACCCGCGGGTCCTCCGGGCCGATGACGGAGTTCTCCTCCTCCGACGGCGGCTTCATCTCCACCGGGCCGCTGCGCTTGGCCGTGCGGCTGTGCGAGCGGAAGTTGTAGCGCACCACGAGGTTGATCCACTGGGTCAGCCAGCGGCCCCGGGACCGGGTGAACGCGAGGACCAGCGCGACGAGGACCACACCGCCGGCGACGTACATCGGCACGGGGGCGATGCCGTCACCGGTGGCGCCGACGGCCAGCAGCACGAGGCCGACCGCGACACCGACCTCCAGCACGACCAGGTTGGCGACGGGCAGCGCGCCCAGGCTCGCCCCGGCGGTGCGGCGACGGGCCCTCAGCAGCGCGGCCCGCACGGCACCGCCGCCGGGGGCCTGCGCCCGCGGCGCCGCGGGGTTGGGGGGACCTCCGGGCCGGGGAGCCGCGCCCACGGGTGGTGTGCCCGGAGGGGGAGTAGTGACCGACATCCGATCTGGTTCTCTTTCCGTCGGCGTGCGCCGGGTGGACCGACCGGGTCTCGCCAACCCGCACACGGACCACCCGCCGTCCGGCTATCGTGCAGACCGTACCGCGACTGGGAGAGCAGCGAGCCGAGAATGGCATCAACACCCACCACCAAGTCACAGGTCCAGGCCTACCGCTTCGTGCTGCGCCGGATGCAGTCCGCCCTGGTGCGCCGGGACGCGGTGATGCTGCACGACCCCATGCGCACGCACTCGCGCGCCACGGCGGTGGGCGTCCTCCTCGGTGTCATCGGCCTGCTCGGGTTCCTCATCTTCGGCTTCTTCTCGCCCGACCCGAAGGTGACCGACGACACGCAGATCGCCATCTCCAAGGAGACCGGCCAGGTCTACGTGGTGCGCACCGGCTCGCCCCGCACGCTGATCCCGATGACCAACCTCGCGTCCGCGCGCCTGCTCCTGCTCCAGCAGCAGCAGCCCGACGGCGGCACCGAGGCCCAGGGCGGCGGCGACGCGGCGGCCGGCGCGGTGAACCAGGCGCCGCAGGTCGCGGGCGGCGAACCCAAGCTGGTCAGCGAGAAGGCCCTGTCCAAGATGCCCAAGGGCCGGCTGACCGGCATCCCGGACGGCCCGGACGTGCTGCCCGCCCCGGCTGACCGGATCGGCCCGGACTGGTCGGTGTGCGACACGCTCACGCTCGACGACTCGCTGAACGACCCCTCGGCGACCCGCAAGGTGACCACCACCGTGCTCGCCGGGTACAGCGGCGGCGGCCAGCCGCTCGACGGCAACCAGGCCCTGCTGGTGCGCGCGAGCACCGACAACAAGCAGGCGTACCTGATCTACAAGGCCCCGGTGAACTCGAAGGTCACCTCGACCTCCACCGTGCGGGCCAAGGTCGACCTGGACAACCCGCAGGTCGTCACCGCGCTCAGCCTGAGCCAGAAGAACCCGCGCGTGATCAGCTCCGGCCTGCTCAACGCCATCCCCGAGGCCAAGCCGCTGGTGGCGCCGGAGATCGCGGGCCGCGGCCAAGCCGTGTCCTACGTGCAGGGCGAGAACCTCAAGGTCGGCGACGTGATCGAGGTCGCCCGCACCGGCGCGCCCTCGGTGTTCTACGTGGCGCTCAAGGACGGCCTCCAGGAGATCAGCAAGGCGGCCGGCGACCTGATCCGCGCCACCTACGCGCAGGGCGCCAAGCCGAAGCCCGTCGACATCGCGCGCATCAACGGCGCGAAGACGGTCAAGGAGCTCGACTTCGACGACTACCCGACCGAGGTGCCGGAGACGCTGGAGCCGAACCAGAACAACCGCGTCGTCTGCCTCGGCTGGCAGGCCCAGAACGTCGGTTCGGCCAACAAGTCGCAGCACACCAAGGTGACCATCGCGCCGTCGCTGCCGATCCCGTCGGACGTCGCGCCGGTGAGCATCAACCAGGTCGGCGCCACCGGCGAGGTCGTGAGCCAGTTCGCGATGGCCCCCGGCAAGGCCGCCGTGGTGCGCAGCGCGACGTCCACCCAGGACTTCGCCAGCGGCCCGATCCACCTGATCACCGGCCGTGGCGTGAAGTACGGCGTCCCGGACGTGGTCACGGCGGGCGCGCTCGGGCTCGGCTCGGACGGCTTCTCGCCCGGTCCCGAGTCGATCCTGCGGCTGCTGCCGAACGGGCCGCAGCTCAACCGCAACGACGCCGCGCGGAGCTGGGACTCCATCCCGGTGCCGAAGGGCAACGGGCTGCTGCCCGAGGAGCAGGCGAAGAAGCAGGGCGGCTGACCCCGGCGCGGGGCGGAACCGGCGCGGGCCGGTCGCCGTCACAGGGTTCGGAGGTGTCGGGGTGAACGAGGTCCCACGCGGGCCGGTGGCGTCGACGGGCACGGGCAAGGTGTCGGTCGACCCCCGCTGGCTGGAGCTGTACGCGGAACGCGTCGACGAGGCGGCCGAGGAGATGGCGCGGGCGCGGGACGCGCTGCGCGAGGCGCCGCCGCGGTCGCGGAGCTTCGGCGAGCTGGGCCGCACCCTGCGCAGCGCCGAGTCCTACGGCCGGGCGGCCGGGCTGCTCCAGCAGCAGCTGGACCGCGCGTGCGGGGTGCTGACCGCCGCGGCGAAGGGCCTGCACGACGTGGCCGAGCACTACGGCGCCCAGGACGAGGAGGCCGCCGCGCTGGTCAAGGGCGTCGAGCGGCACGGCGGGATGAGCGCCTGATGCGCGGCAAGGACGGCAGGCAGGTCGCGGCCGAGGTGGGCGAGGAGCTGGACTACCTGTCCGGGATCAGCCGCAGGCTCGGCGTCCGCGACCTGGTCGCCGACTACTTCACGCCCGTCGTGGGCGACTGGAACGACCTGCACGAGGAGGCCGAGCGCTGGCGCCGGGCCGGCCTCGTCGCGGAGCACGTGACGCGCGACCTGACCGCGCCGCTGGGCAGGCTCGACTCGGCGTGGCAGGGGCGGGACGCCGACGCGTTCGTCGACCACATGCGCGCGGTCGGCCTGGCCGGGCACGACCTGTCCGACGCCATGCACGTCATGGGCGAGGCTCTGGACCGCACCGCGGAGGGCGTCCGGGAGATCGTCGAGGACATGTCCCGGGTGTTCGCCGACGCGGCCGAGGCGGTGTCCGGCGCGGCGGCGCTGCCGCTGGACGGCGACCGGCGCGTGGTGGAGGTCCTGGACGACCTGCACGACCCGGCCAAGGAGCTGCACGAGTCCGTGCGGGACGTGCTGGAGGCGTTCCTGCGGCTGTGCGACGGGGTGTCCGGGGCGGACGACTTCGCCGACGTGGCGGTGGAGCACCGCTACCCCGAGCGGGACTGGGCGTGGTCGGGGCCCGCGACGCCGTCGGCCGCCGTGCCGCGGCCCGGCGACGGCCGCGCCGACCCCGCCGAACCGAAGCCCGCCGACCCCCGGCCCGCCGAACCGAAGCCCGCCGCGGCGTCCGCCGGCGGTGGGGCCGGCGGTGGGGCACCGGGTGGCGGTGGCGGTGGCGTGCCCGGTGGTGGTGGCGGTGTCCCCGCCGGCGGTGGCGTGCCGGGGGGCGACGCACCGGAGCGGATGTCCCCGGGCGGCTCGACCGGCGTGTCCGAGCCCGGCCCCGCGGAACCGGCCCCGAGGCCCGCCGCGGCGGCTGCCTCCACCGGTCCGGCCGGCCCCGGTGGCGCGGCGGGTGCCGGGGTGGTGGGCGGCGGCGTGATGGGCGGCATGGGCGCCGCCGGCGGGCAGCAGGGCGGCGACAAGGAGCACAAGGCGAAGGTGCGCCTGGCCGGGTCCACCGAGGAGCTGTTCGGCCGGCCCAAGAAGTCCGCGCCGCCGGTGCTCGGCGAGGACTGACCACGACGGAGAAGGGCCGCCTCCCGGGTTCCGGGGGCGGCCCTTCCGCGTGCGGGTCAGAGCACGGAGCGCTTCACCGGCACGGCGGCGCGCCGGGCGCGGTTGCGGTTGACCGTGTGCACGACGAACAGCGTCAGCAGCAGCACGCCCACGGCCGCCCCGGTGCCGGACAGCGCCACGACCATCGGCGTGTTGTCCGGCGGGTTGAGCGGGTCGAGGGTCGTCATCAGCTGGGTCGGCTGGGCGGCGGGACCGCCCTCGCCCTCGCTGCGCAGCTCGGCGGTCAGCGCGGCGACCGGGTTGATCATGCCGAAGCCGACCTTGTGGTCCCGGCCCTCCGGGTTGCCGGGGTGCTGCGCCGTGGCCTTGATCCGGTTCATCACCTGGCGGGCGTTGAGGTCCGGGAACCGCTCGCGCACCAGGGCCGCGACGCCCGCCACGTACGGCGCGGCGAAGCTCGTGCCCTGGATGCGGGCCAGCTGGTTGTTCTGCGGGTTGGTCTTCGCGTCGGTCAGGCCCTGGCCCGCCGGGTCGAGGGTCACGATCTCCTCGCCGGGCGCGGCCACGCTGACCCAGGGGCCCCACACCGAGAACGACGACACGGCGCCCTTCTCGTTCATCGAGGCCACCGACAGCACGTCCTCGGAGTACCACGGCGGCGAGGCGACCACCTTGACGTTCGCCGGGTCCTGGTTGTCGTTCTGGGCCTGGCAGCCGCTGTTCTGGTCGATGTTGCCCGCCGCGGTGACGATGACGGCGTCCTTCTCGTCGACCGCCCACTTGATCGCGGCCTGCAGCTCGCGCTCGCCGGTGCTCGGCTCGCGCGGCGGGTCGCACGCGGTCAGCGAGATGTTGATGACCTCCGCGCCGTCCGACGCGGCCACGATGATGGCCTTGGCGAGGGTGTCGACCTTGCCCGCGGACGCCCGGTTGTCGACCTTCGCCGGGTCCTCGAACTTGTAGTGGTCGCTGGTCTGGCGGATCGCCATCACCTTGGCGTCCGGCGCGGCCCCGATGAAGCCGGTGGCCTCGTCCCGGCTGGCCGCCGCGATGCCCGCGACCTCGGTGCCGTGGCCGTCGCAGTCGAACACGCCCCGCTTCTCGGTCTCGACGTAGTCGCCGCCCGGGACCACCCGGCCCTTGAGCCGCGGGTGGTTCTCGTTGACGCCGGTGTCGATGACCGCCAGCACCACGTCCCGGCCGGTGGCGAAGCGGTGCGCCTCCTCCAGGCGCAGCTGCATCTGCCCCCACGGCTTGTTCGGGATGGCCCGGTCGCCCGTGCCCGAGGCGATGCACTGGACGGACTGCTTGTAGTCGACGTCCTCCTTGGGGTCCGCCCGCGGCCGCAGGAACTTCCCGAGGTCCACCGGCGGCGGCTGGGAGTTCGGCCGGGTCGGCGGGGGCGTCGGAGCGGGCTGGGCGTGCGCGCCCGGCGCGGTGACCAGGGTGAAGGCCACCGCGCTCAGCGCGGCGAGCTTGCGGATGCGCATCGGTTCCTCACGCGGGGATGAGCTGGCGCATGGCCACGTACAGGTCCATCACCGCCAGGGCGAGCGGCAGCACCGCCGCGATGAGGATGGCCTCCAGCACGTCGACCGTGCGGCGCAGGACCGGGGAGAACTTCTGGTGGGGGAAGATCACGCCGAGCACCAGCGCCGCCGCGCCGACGACCACGAGGGCGCCGAACACGTACAGCAGCCGGTCGCCGGGCGTGGAGCCGAGGAGCCAGCCGACCAGCACGCCCGCGCCCGCCACCATGCCGCTGCCCAGCAGCGCCACGGCCTGCGCGCCGTTGGCGTAGGAGCGCCCGCGCAGCAGCAGCACGAGGGTGACCACGATCGCCAGCAGCGGGCCCCAGACGGTGCCGTCGGAGGCGGCGATCACGCCGAACACCGCGGCGATGCCGCCGCAGCCGATGATCATGCCGGTGAGGTACTCGTGGGCGTTGGCGGTGCGGCGCTCGATGACGGAGTACTCCGGGAAGCCGGTGTCCTCCTTGAGGTCCTCGGCGGAGCCCGGCACGGTCGGCAGCGGCAGCTTGGCCAGCTGGATCGTCAGCCGGGGCAGCGCGGACAGCGCCGCGAGCGAGACGGCCGCGGTGGCCGCCGCGATGCCCTGGACCGGGTGGTCGACGAAGATGCCGACGAGGAACGCCAGGCCGCTCAGCGCGCCCGCCGTGGCGGCGGCGATGAACACCGTGATGCCGCGGCCGATGAGCAGGATGGCGGCCGACGCGAAGATCAGCACCAGCACGCTGGCCAGCAGCAGGTTCGGCCGGCCGACCTCGCCCGGGACGGTGTAGAGGCCCGCCACGTACGCCATGGGCAGGCCGCCCGCGGCGGCGATGAGCACGCCCGTGCCGGTCGCGTTGTAGGACCGCGCGACGACCGCGCCCGCGGCCAGCGCGATGATCGCCACGACGCCCGCGCTGATCGCCGGGCCGAGGCTGCCGCCGCCGGCCAGCGGACCGGCCAGCAGCACCGCGACGGCGGCCGTGATCAGGGCCAGCGCGCCCGCGATGTGGCCGTAGCGGCGCGCGGTGTCCTTCGTCCACGGGCGGAAGCTGTCGGGGTCGGACTCGGCGATGGCGTCGACCACGTCGTCGTACAGCGGCGGCGGCGGGTTCTCGTTGCGCTTGCGCAGCTGGAGCAGCTCGCCGTCGATGACGCCGAGCGAGGCCAGCGTGCGGCTGGGGTCGAGCGGGCTGTCGCCCAGCTTGGCCAGCGCCCACCCGCCGTGCCGCACGCCGCCGTCCGGAGTGGCCTCCTTGGCCATGTCCAGCAGCATCGGCAGCAGGTCGGCCACCGCGACGTCGGCGGGCAGCGCGACGTCGATACGCGTTCGCGGCGCAACCACCGTCACCCGGCTGAACACCGTCGTACCGGTCGCCACCAGCGCCCCCTAAAGTCCTGATGTGTGTGCCGTGGGTCCGCCCCGACCCTATTCCGCCGGTCGGGGGTCCCTCCTGCCGACCCCGGGAGGAGCCGGCGCGGTGGAGCGGGCCCAGTATGGCCTCACCGGGTGGCGCGGACGTGCTGTTCCGCACAACACGTGCGCAACACTCCCGTCCGCGATTTTTCCCCGACCCACCGCCACGGGCCTTATCGATGCGCAATAGTGTCGGTTGCTACTGGCGGCGCGCGCCCGCACGCGTGCCCCGAGGGTGTTCTCGAACGAGTTTGAAGAGGTGCCTGTCAGGTGAGCACGTTGCAGTTCAAGCGCACGGCACGCCTCGCTGCTCCCCGCCCGCCCGGCGGTGAGGTCCACCTCGAACCGCCGCCCGAGGTGCCCCGCGTCATCCCCGGCAACATCATGATGAAGGCGATGCCCGTCGTCATGATCGTGTCGTCCGTCGGCATGATGGTGCTGATGTTCAGCTACAGCGGGCGCAGCCCCGCTGCGATGATCATGCCCGGCATGATGCTGGTCTCGACCATCGGCATGATGGCCGGCGGCATGGGCAGCGGCAAGGGCCAGAAGAAGGCCGAGATGAACGAGGACCGCAAGGACTACCTGCGCTACCTCGGCCAGATGCGCGACCGCGCCCGCGAAGCCGCCAACGAGCAGCGCGCCGAGCGCGAGTGGGTCCACCCCGACCCCCAGATGCTGTGGTCCCTGGCCACGACCCGGCGCATGTGGGAGCGCCGGCAGAACGACCCCGACTTCTGCCACCTGCGCGCGGGCCGCGGCTCGCAGCGCCTGGCGACCCGCCTGGTGCCGCCGCAGACCGGCCCGGTCGAGGAGCTGGAGCCCATCGCGACGCTGGCGCTGCGCCGCTTCGTGCGCGCCCACTCGCTGGTGCCCGACCTGCCCATCTCGATCGCGCTGCGCGGCTTCGCCGCCGTCGGCCTGCTCGGCGAGATCGAGGAGAAGCGCGGCCTGGCCCGCGCCCTGCTGGCCCAGATGGCCACGTTCCACTCGCCGGACGACCTGCTGATCGCCGTCGTCACCACCGGCCGCACCAAGGCCGAGTGGGAGTGGATGAAGTGGCTGCCGCACGTGCAGCACCCGAACATCGTCGACGGCATCGGCCAGATGCGGATGATGGCCGGCTCCCTCACCGAGGTCGAGCAGATGCTGGACGAGCAGCTGCGCGACCGACAGCGGTTCACCCGCAACGCGCCGCCGCCCGCCGACCAGCCGCACGTGGTCATCCTGATCGACGACGGCGACGTCACCCGGGAAGAGCAGATCATCCTGGAGGAGGGCCTGGTCGGCGTCACGCTGCTCGACCTGTCCGAGTCCCTGGGCAACCTCACCGCCCGCCGCGGCCTGCGGCTGGTCATCGAGGACGGCAAGCTCGGCGCGCGCAGCGCCAGCGGCGTCGAGTGGTTCGGCTCGCCGGACTGGCTGAGCGTGGTCGAGGCCGAGGCGCTGGCCCGGCGGCTGTCGCCGTACCGGATCGGCGGCGTGGACTCGGGCGGCAGCGACGAGGACCCGCTGTCGATGAGCAACAACCCGCCGCTGCTGGAGTTCCTGGGCGTCCCCGGCGACCCGATGACGTTCGACGTGCAGGGCGCGTGGCGGCCCCGGCCGGTCCGCGACCGCTACCGCGTGCCGTTCGGCATCGGCGAGTACGGCCAGCAGGTCGAGCTGGACATCAAGGAAGCCGCGATGGAGGGCATGGGCCCGCACGGCCTGTGCATCGGCGCGACCGGTTCCGGCAAGTCCGAGTTCCTGCGCACCCTCGTGCTGGGGATGCTCGCCACGCACTCGTCGACGTCGCTCAACATGATCCTCGTCGACTTCAAGGGCGGCGCGACCTTCCTCGGCCTGGACAAGGCGCCGCACGTCGCCGCGACGATCACCAACCTGGCGGGCGACCTGACCCTGGTCGACCGCATGAAGGACGCCATCGCCGGCGAGGTGTCGCGCCGCCAGGAGGTCCTGGCGAAGGGCAACTACAAGAACGTCTGGGACTACGAGAAGGCCCGCGAGAACGGCGCCGACCTCGACCCGCTGCCCGCGCTGTTCATCTGCATCGACGAGTTCTCCGAGATGCTGACGGCCAAGCCGGACTTCATCGACATCTTCCTCCAGATCGGCCGCGTCGGCCGGTCGCTCCAGATGCACATGCTGCTGGCCTCGCAGCGCCTCGAAGAGGGCAAGCTGCGCGGCCTGGACACGTTCCTGTCCTACCGGATCGGCCTGAAGACGTTCTCCGCCGCCGAGTCGCGCGCGGCGATCGGCGTGCCGGACGCCTACGAGCTGCCGCCCATCCCGGGCTCCGGCTACCTGGGCGTGCAGGGCTCGCCGCTGACCCGGTTCAAGGCGCTGTACGTGTCCGGCCCGTACCGGCCCGCCGGCCTCCAGGTCGCGGGCCCGTCCGCGCCGGTGACCAGCGACAAGCGACCCCGGTTCTTCGTGCCGGACTACATCGAGGTCCCCAAGGAGCCGATCAGGCCGATCGAGCCGGTCAAGCAGGAGAAGAAGGAGGACTCGAACGAGCCCAGCGAGCTGGAGGTCATCGTCGAGCGGCTGGTGGGCCAGGGCCCGCCGGCGCACGAGGTGTGGCTGCCGCCGCTGAACGAGCCGCCGTCGCTGGACACCCTCCTGCCGCCGCTCCAGGCGACCGAGGACCGCGGCCTCACCGCGCCCGGGTTCTTCTCCAACGGCAAGCTCCAGGTGCCGCTCGGCGTGGTCGACAAGCCGTTCGAGCAGCGGCGCGACCTGCTGTGGGCGGACTTCTCCGGCGCGGCCGGCCACGGCGCGGTCGTCGGCGGCCCGCAGTCGGGCAAGTCGATGATGCTGCGGACCCTGATCACCTCGATGGCGTTGACGCACACCCCCGAGGAGGTGCAGTTCTACTGCCTCGACCTCGGTGGCGGCACGCTCGCCGCGATGGAGAACCTGCCGCACGTCGGTGGCTTCGCCTCCCGCCTCGACGTGGACAAGGCGCGTCGCATGGTGGCCGAGCTGTCGGGCCTGATCTCCGAGCGCGAGCAGCGGTTCCGGGCGCAGGGCATCGACTCGATGGTCGAGTTCCGCAACCGCCGGCGGCGCGGCGAGATCCGCGACGACCTGTTCGGCGACGCGTTCCTCGTCGTCGACGGCTGGATGAACTTCCGGCAGGAGTTCGAGGCGCTGGAGCCGGCGGTCCAGGCGCTCACCGCGCAGGGCCTGTCCTACGGCGTGCACGTGGTCGTGTCGGCGAACCGGTGGGCGGAGATCCGGCCCGCCATGAAGGACCTCCTGGGCACCCGCTTCGAGCTGCGCCTCGGTGACCCGAGCGAGTCGGACGTGGACCGCAAGGTCGCCGTCAACATCCCGGCCGGCCGGCCGGGCCGCGGCCTGTCGCCGCAGAAGCTGCACTTCCTCACCGCCCTGCCGCGCGTCGACGCGTCCTCGGACCCGGAGACCGTGGCCGGCGGCGTGCAGGACATGATGGCCAAGGTCAACGCCGCCTGGCGCGGTCGCCGCGCGCCGCAGGTCCGCCTGCTGCCCGACGTGCTGCCGTACGCGGACTTCATGAACCAGGTGCAGCAGCTCAACCCGAACCGCGGCCACCTGGTGCCCATCGGCGTCAACGAGGACGAGCTGGCGCCGGTCTACCTGGACTTCAACGCCGACCCGCACTTCATGTCGCTGGCCGACGGCGAGTCCGGCAAGACGAACCTGCTGCGCACCATCGTGCGGGGCATCATGAACAGCTACACCTCGTCCGAGGCGCTGATCATGCTGGTCGACTACCGGCGCACCATGCTCGGGTACATCGAGACGGACCACCTGCTGTCCTACGCCGTGTCGTCGGCCCAGCTCACGGACATGATCAAGGACGTGCGCGGCTCGATGACGGGCCGGCTGCCCGGCCCGAACGTCACCCAGGAGCAGCTGAAGAACCGCTCGTGGTGGAAGGGCCCGGAGCTGTTCATCGTGGTCGACGACTACGACCTGGTGGCGCCGCAGGGCGGGCAGAACCCGCTCGCGCCGCTGGCCGAGTTCATCCCGCAGGCCAAGGACGTCGGGCTGCACATCGTCGCGGTCCGCCGCATGGGTGGCGCGTCCCGGGCGCTGTTCGACCCGATCCTGGGCAAGCTGAAGGAGCTCTCGGCGCCGTTCCTGGTGGGGTCCGGCTCGAAGGAGGAGGGCGCGGTCGTGGGCAACCTCAAGCCGTCGCCGCAGCCGCCGGGCCGGGGCACGCTGGTGACCCGCAAGTTCGGCCAGCAGCGCATCCAGGTCTCCTGGCTCGACCCCGACTGAGCCGTCGCGCACGTGGAGGGCCCCGCTCCGGCGGGGCCCTCCCGCGTTGCGGGTGGTCTGGTCCACCGGGTCGCGGAGAGGTCCTCGTCACGCGGGCCGGGCGGGCGCGAGTACGGCCCGCGGCCCGCTCGGCGGGCGATCGCCGAACAGGTCGCGGGCCGTGCCGGTCCCCGCGAACAGCCCCCCACCTGCGGGAACGGCGATACCCCCCGTACCCCTCACCGCCGTTCCCGCGCTCGCGGTGGACCTGTGCACACTGTGCCGCACCGCCCTCACACTCGACTCACACGAGGCTCTCGCGAAACGCATGGCCGGCCTATGCTCTGCCGTCGCGGGAGGTGGTCGGGCGGTGCTGGACGAGTTCGAGGTGCGGGGACGCCGCGACGCGCTCACGACCCCGGCGCCCGGGATCGCCGGGCTGCCGTCGTGACCGGGCCGCGGACCCGGTTCGGCGTCCTCGGCCCGCTGGAGGTGCGGCACGCGGACGTCGCCGTGCCGCTGCCCGCGGGCCGGGCGCGGGCGCTGCTGGCGACCCTGCTGCTGCGCGCCAACCAGACCGTGTCGGTGGACGACCTCGTCGAGCGGCTGTGGGACGAGGACGTGCCGAACCCGCGCCGGGCGCGGGCCACGCTGCACATGGTGGTGACCCGGCTGCGGCAGGCGCTCGGCGAGGCGAACGTGGTGCGCACCGCGACCAACGGGTACGTGGCCGACGTGCCGCCGGGCGCGCTGGACCTGGACGTGTTCCGCGACCTGGCGGCGGACGGGCGGTTCACCGAGGCGCTGGAACTGTGGCGGGGCGCGCCGCTGCCCGACGTGCGCTCGGACGTGCTGCACCGCGAGGAGGTCGCGCCGCTGCTGGAGGAGCGGCTGGTCGTGCTGGAGCGCCGCGTCGACGCCGACCTCGCGGCCGGGCGCACCGGCGAGCTGGTGGGCGAGCTGCGGTCGCTGACCGAGCAGCACCCGCTGCGGGAGCGGTTCTGGGCGCAGCTGATGCTCGCCCTGTACCGGTCCGGGCGGCAGGCCGAGGCGCTGTCCGCGTACCAGGCGGTGCGCCGGGCGCTGGTGGAGGAGCTGGGCGTCGACCCGGGCGCCGCGCTGACCGAGCTGTACGAGCGCATCCTGCGCAACGAGGTCGACGGCGGCGACCGGGCCGTGCCCCGGCATGTGCCGCCGGAGGTGTCGCTGTTCGTCGGCCGGGAGCGGGAGCTGGCCGCGCTGGACGAGGCCGCGGCCCGGCCGGGCGTCGTGCTGGTGCACGGCGCGGGCGGGGTCGGCAAGACCGCGTTGGCGCTGCGCTGGGCCAACCTCCGCCGCCACCTGTTCCCCGACGGCGACCTGCACCTGGACCTGGGCGGGTTCGCCGCCGACAGCCCGCCGGTCGAACCGGCCACGGCCGCCGAGGCGCTGCTGGTGGCGCTCGGCTCGCGCCCGGAGGACGTGCCCGCCGGGCTCGCCGCCCGCACCGCGGCGCTGCGCTCGGCGCTGGCGGGCCGCCGCGTGCTGGTGGTGCTGGACAACGCGGCCGACAGCGACCAGGTGATCCCGCTGCTGCCCGGCACGCCGACCGCCACCGTGCTGGTGACGAGCCGCAACCAGCTGCGCAGGCTGGCCGCCCACCACGGCGTGCGCCGGGTGCCGCTGCACGAGCTGTCCGTGGAGGAGGCGACGGACCTGCTGTCGTCGGTGCTCGGCGACGACCGGGTCGGCGACGACCCGGCGGCGGGCAGGCAGGTCGTCGAGCGGTGCACGGGCCTGCCGCTGGCGCTGCGGGTGTTCGCCGAGCGGGTGGCCAGGTTCCCGGGCACGCCGCTGGGCGAGTTCGCCGCCGAGCTGTCCGACGAGCGGTCCCGGCTGGACGCGCTCAACGCCGACGACGGCGACGACACCGACGTGCGCACCGTGCTGTCCTGGTCCTACCGGGCGCTGGACGAGGACGCGGCGCGCCTGTTCCGCCTGCTGTCCGCGCACCCCGGGCCGCACCTGGGCGTCAAGGCCGCCGCCGCCCTCGCGGCGCTGCCGGGGCAGGTGGTCCGCCGCCGGCTGGAGCGCCTCACGTCCGACCACCTGATCGGCGCGTGCGCGCCGGGCCGCTACGAGTTCCACGACCTGCTGCGCGCCTACTCGACCGAGCTGTCCGACGCCGCGGGCGACGACCGCAAGGCCGCCCTGCGCGCCGTCGCCGAGTGGTACGCGAGGGCGGCGGAGCTGGCCGCGTCCCGGTCGCCGTCGCACCGGGTCGCGGGGGCGCCCGCCTCGTCCGAGGACGCGTCGCTGCCGGTGATCGGCACCGCCGCCGAGTCCGGCGAGTGGACCCGGCGCGAGATGCCCAACCTGCTCGCGGTGTGCCGGGCGGCGGCCGGCGCCGGGTGGCACGAGCTGGTGTGGCGGATCAGCGACTCGCTGTGGTGGATGTCGGAGCTGGTGCCGCGCGGCGACGACCTGGTGGAGGTGTTCCGGCTCAGCCGCGAGGCGGTGCGGCACAGCACCGCGCGCGACCGGGAGAGCCAGGTGCTCAACCGCCTCGGCTGGGTGTACGCGCAGGCCAACCGGCACGAGGAGGCGGTGGGGACGCACCACGAGGGGCTCGCCGTCGCCCGCGCCGAGGGCAACAAGCCGGTGGAGTGCGCGATCGAGCTGAACCTGGGCACCACCTACCGCCGGATGGGCAGGCACGCCGACGCGGTCGTCCACCAGCTCCGGGGCCTGGCCCTGGCCCGCGAGCAGGGCGACGAGCACCGGCAGGCGGCGGCCCACTCGAACCTCTCGCCGAACCTGGCCGCGCTGAACCGCAACGAGGAGGCGCTGGAGCACGCCTCGCAGGCGGTGGCGATCTTCGACCGGCGCGGCGACCGCTACTACGCCGCGCGGGCCTCGATGGCCCTCGGCGCGGCCCACCGCGCGCTGGGCCGGTTCACCGAGGCGGAGGCGGTGCTGCGGCGCGGCGTGGAGCTGCTGGGCGAGTTCACGGACCGGTTCAGCGAGGCGATCCTGCTCGACGAGCTGGGCACCGTCCTGCTGTGCCTGGACCGCCGGGACGAGGCGCTCGACCACTGGGGCCGTGCGGCGGCCGTCTACGAGGAGTACGAACCGGGCCGGGCCGAGGTGCTGCGCCGGTGGCTCGCCGACCACGCGGCCGGCCCCCCGACCGGCCCTCCGACCGACTCGCCGTCCGGCTCCCCGCCCGAGCCCCCGCCCGAGCCCCCGCCCGATCCCGCGGGGCCCTCGACGGGGAGGTGAGGGCACCGCGGTCCGGTCGTCACCGCGGACGGCGCGCCGCCCCCCGGCGACGCACCGCTTCACGGGACCGTCCCCCCGGCACGGTCCCCGCCCCCCCTGGGGTGTGGCGGTGAACGGGGTCCAGCTTGCCGAGCGCCCCTCACAATCCGCTCACGGCGTACTCACCCGATCCGCACCCGGTGTGCGCGCGCCCGGCTCCCGGTCGCGGTAGACATGCCGGGTGGCTGCCGATCGGGACGCGATGACTCCGGACGTCCGGTTCGCGGTGCTCGGCCCGCTGGAGGTGCGGCACCGCGACCGGGAGGTCGCCGTGCCGGGCGACCGGGCCCGCGCGCTGCTCGCCGCGCTGCTGCTGCGCGCCAACCAGCCCGTGCCGGTCGAGGACCTGGTGGCGCGGCTGTGGAACGGCGACGCGCCCACCCCGCACCGGGCGAAGGCGACGCTCCAGATGGTCGTGACCCGGCTGCGCCAGGCGCTCGGCGAGGCGAACGTGGTGCGCACGACCGCCAACGGCTACGCGGCGGACGTGCCGCCGGGGGCGCTGGACCTGCACCTGTTCCGCGAGCGGGCCGCGAGGGGCGACTTCGCGGCGGCCCTGCGGCTGTGGCGCGGCGCGCCGGTGGCGGACGTGGCGTCGCCCGTGCTGCGGCGCGAGGACGTGCCGCCGCTGCTGGAGGAGCACCTGGTGGTGCTGGAGCGGCGCATCGAGGCCGACCTGGAGGCCGGCGCCGGCGGCGAGCTGGAGCAGGAGCTGCGCGGCCTGGTCGCGCGGTACCCGCTGCGCGAGCGGTTCTGGGGCCTGCTGATGGCGGCCCTGGCGCGGGAGGGCCGCCGCACCGAGGCGCTCGCCGTGTACGCGGCGCTGCGCGCCCGGCTGGCCGACCAGCTGGGCGTCGACCCGGGCCCGAACCTCCAGCGGCTGCACCGGGAGCTGTCGGCGGCCCGCTCGGCGACGCCCCGGCGGCTCCCGCCGCGCACCGGGTTCTTCGTGGGCCGCCGCGCCGAGCTGGCCGCGCTGGACGCCCTGCTCGACGTGGACGAGGGCACCGCGGTGGTCGCCGCGATCGGCGGCGCGGCGGGCATCGGCAAGACGTCGCTGGCCGTGCACTGGGCGCACGAGGTGGCCGACCGCTTCCCCGACAGGCAGCTCTACGCGGACCTGCGCGGGTTCGACCCGGCCACCGACCCGGTGCGGCCCGACGAGGTGATCCGCCACTTCCTCGACGCGCTGGGCGTGGACCGCGACCGGGTGCCGGTCGGCCTGGACGCGCGGGCCGCGCTGTACCGGGCGGTGCTCGCCGACCGGCGCGTCCTCGTGCTGCTGGACAACGCGCGCGACAGCGAGCAGGTGCGCCCCCTGCTGCCCGGCGGCGCCGCGCCGCTCGTGCTGATCACCAGCCGCAACGACCTCAGCGGCCTGGTGGTGCGCGAGGGGGCCGTGCCGCTGACGCTCGACCTGCTCGACGAACCGGAGGCGCGGGCCCTGCTGGAGCGGCGGATCGGACCGGGCGGTCGGGACGCCGAACCGGCCGCGTTCGACTCCCTGGTGGCGCACTGCGCGGGCCTGCCGCTGGCGCTGGCGATCGTCGCCGCCCGCGTCGCGGGCGACCCCGGCCTGCCGCTGAGCGCGCTCGCCGCCGAGCTGGCCGACGCGCGGACCCGGCTGGCCGCGCTGGACACCGGCGACCCGACCACGAAGGCGCGCGCGGTGTTCTCCTGGTCGTGCCGCCGGCTGAGCGAGCCGACCGCGCGGGTGTTCCGCCTGCTCGGCCTGCACCCCGGTCCGCACGTGACGCCCGCCGCCGCGGCGAGCATGGCGGGCGTGGGGCAGGCGGCGGCGAAGGAGGCGCTGCGCGAGCTGGTCCGGTCCCGGCTGCTGGCGCAGCCCGCGCCCGGCCGGTACGCCTTCCACGACCTGATCCGCCTCTACGCCGCCGACGAGGCGCGCGGGCACCACACGGGGGACGAGCGCCGCGCCGCCGTGCGCGGCCTGCTCGACCACCTGCTGCACAGCGCCGACCGGGCCGACCGGCTGCTCTACCCGCAGCGCGACCCGGTCGCCCTGGTGCCCGCCGGGCCCGGCGCGGCCCCCGTCGTGCCGACCGACCGGCACGCCGCGCTGGCGTGGTTCACCACCGAGCACCCGGTGCTGGTCGGCGCGGTGGAGCTGGCGCACGACGAGGGCTTCCACGCGCACGCGTGGCAGCTCGCGTGGGCGGTCGCCACGTACTTCCAGCGCCAGGGCCACTGGCGCGACCAGCTCGCCACGCAGCAGGTGGCGCTGGCCGCGGGACTCCGGCTCGACGACCTGGAGGCGCAGGCCCGCGCGCACCGCACCATCGGCCTGACGGGCATCAGGACCGGCGACCTGGACGGCGCGGCCCGGCACTACGGGCGGGCGCTGGAGCTGTCCACCCGGCTCGGCGACGACTTCGGCCGCGCCCGCGCGCACCGGGGCCTGGCCGCGGTGCACGAGCGGCGCGGCCGGTACGAGGACTCGCTGCGCGAGTCCGCGAGCGCGCTGGAGCTGTTCCGCGGGTCCGGGCAGCGGGCGGCCCTGGCGGGCGCGCTGAACGCCGTGGGCTGGTTCCGCAGCCTGCTGGGCGACCACGGCGCGGCGCTGGAGCACTGCCGGGAGGCGCTGTCCGCGTTCCGCGAGCTGGGCGACCTGTTCGGCCAGGCGAACGCCCTGGACAGCCTCGGCCACGCGCTGCACCACTCCGGGCGGCACGACGAGGCGGTGGCCCGGTTCCGCGAGGCGGTGGAGCTGTGGCGCGACACCGGTTCCAAGGACGAGGAGGCCCGCACGCTGCGCAGGCTCGGCCACGTCGAGCGGGACCGCGGCGACGCGGCGGCGGCCCTGACCGCGCTGGCCCGCGCGGCGGAGCTGTTCGACGGCCTCGACCCGGCGGGGGCCGCCGCCGTGCGGGAGGACATGAGCCGGCTGTCGCGACCTGATCACGCCGGGTGATCCCCCGGGTAGACTGGGCGGGTCGCTTCGTGGCGGGTCGCTTCCGGGGGAGGGCTCGTTGACCGCTGTGTTCGAGGTGCTCGGCCCCCTGGAGGTCCGGTACGCGGGCAGGCCGGTGGCCGTGCCCGCGGGCAAGGCGCGCGTGCTGCTGGCCGCGCTGCTGCTGCGCGCGAACGGGGTCGTGCCGGTGGACGACCTGGTGGCCCGGCTGTGGGACGGCGGCGCGCCCGACCCGTCGCGCGCCCGCGCCACGCTGCACATGACCGTCACCCGGCTGCGCCGGGCGCTCGGCGAGGCCAACGTGGTCCGCACCGCGCCCGGCGGGTACGTCGCCGAGGTCGCCCCCGACGCCCTCGACCTGCACCGGTTCCGGGCGCTCGTGCGGCGGGGCCGGTACGCCGAGGCGTTGGCGCTGTGGCGCGGCGAGCCGCTGTCGGACGTGCGCTCCGACGTGCTGCACGCGGAGGACGTGGCGCCGCTGCGCGAGGAGCGCACGGCCGCGCTGGAGCACCGCGTCGACGTCGACCTCGCCGCCGGGCGCGCCCGCGACCTGGTGGCCGAGCTGCGCTCGCTGGTCCGGCTGCACCCGCTGCGCGAGCGGCTGCACGGCCAGCTGATGCTCGCCCTGTACCGGTCGGACCGCCAGGCCGAGGCGCTGGCCGCCTACCGGGCCGCGCACCGGCTGCTGGCCGCCGAGCTGGGCGTCGAACCGGGGCCGGAGCTGAAGGAGCTGCACGAGCGCATCCTGATCGCCAACCCCGACCTGGTGCCCTCGCCGCCGCCCCGGCCGCAGCCGGTGGCCGTGCCGAACCTGCTGCCCGCGCGCAACCCGCACTTCGTGGGCCGCGACGGCGCGCTGGCCGAGCTGTCCGCGCGGGCCCGCCAGGCGGGCGGCGCCGGGATGGTGGTGGTCAGCGGCACCGCGGGCGTGGGCAAGACGACGCTGGCCGTGCACTGGGCCAACCAGGTCGCCGACGCCTTCCCGGACGGCAGGCTGTACGTGAACCTGCGCGGGTTCGACCCGAGCGGCGAGCCCGTGCCGCCGGGCGAGGCGGTCCGCGGGTTCCTCGACGCGTTCGAGATCCCGCCCGCCCGCGTCCCGGCCACCACCGAGGGCCAGGTCGAGCTGTACCGCGACACGGTCGCCGACCGGCGGCTGCTGGTCGTGCTGGACAACGCCCGCGACGCCGAGCAGGTCCACCCGCTGCTGCCCCGCGGCCCGCGCACCTTCGTCGTCGTCACCAGCCGCAGCCGGTTCAGCGGGCTGTGCGACGCCGAGGGCGCCCACCCGCTCACCCTGGACATGCTCGGCGACGCCGAGGCGCGCGCCCTGCTCGCCCGCCGGCTCGGCCCGGACCGGCTCGCGGAGGACGAGGCCGCGACCGAGGCCCTGGTGCGGCACTGCGCGGGCCTGCCGCTGGCGCTGGCCGTGGTCGCCGCGCGCGCCGCCGTGAACCCGCACTTCCCGCTGGCCCTGGTCGCCGAGGAGCTGGCCGACGAGCAGGACCGGCTCGACTTCCTCGACGCGGGCGACCCGGACGCGAGCGTCCGCAACGTCTTCTCCTGGTCCTACCGGCGCCTGGGCCCGGCCGCGGCGCGGCTGTTCCGGCTGCTCGGCAGGCACCCCGGCGTGACGCTGTCGACGTCCGCCGCGGCGGCGCTGGCCGGGGTGCCGCTGCCCGGCGCGGTCGCCGCCATCGACGAGCTGACCCGCGCCCACCTGCTGTTCGAGCACGGCGCCGACCGGTACTCCACCTACGACCTGCTGCGCTGGTACGCGGCGGAGCTGTCGGCCGCCGAGGACGCCGACGCCGACGAGGCGGCCGACCGCGTCCTCAACTGGTACCTGCACACCGCCCACCGGGCCAAGCGGTGGCTGACGCGGGACTACGTCGAACCCCGCGTCCCCGTGCTCGACGGCGTGCGGCCGGACGGGTTCGACTCGTTCGCGGCGGCCACCGCCTGGTTCGAGGCCGAGCACCAGAACTTCGTGCTGATGGCGCGCGCCGCCGTCGAGCGCGACCGGTGCGAGTACGTGCCGCCGATGTCGGCGGCCTCGTGGAACTTCCTCAACACCCGGTCGCAGTGGGCCGAGATCCTGGCGCTCGGCGAGCTGGGCGTCGAGGCGGCCCGGCGGCTCGGCGACGGGTACGCCGAGGCGGAGACCCGGATCAACCTGAGCAGCGCGTGCGGCAGGCTCGGCCGGTTCGACGAGTCGATCGCGCACTCGACGCGGTGCGTGGAGCTGAGCGAGGCGATCGGCGACGACCGCATCCTGCGCAAGGCCCTCAACAACCTCGGCATGGCGCACAGCGCGACCGGCCGCAACGACCTGGCCGTCGAGTACCTGCTGCGCGCCCTGGAGATCTGCCACCGCCAGGAGGGCAGGCCGGGGGAGAGCATCCTGCTGGACACCCTCGCCACGATCTACCGCGCCGACGGCGAGCGCGAGCGCGCCCTGGAGTGCCTGGAACGCGCCCTCGACCTCAACCTCGCCGCGGGCGACCGCTACTCGTGCGGCATCAACCTGGCCAACCTGGGCCTCATCCACGCCGAACTGTCCGACCCGGACGCCGCCGCCCTCGCCCTGGACCGCTCCCTGGAGCACAGCCGGGCCGTCGGCGACCGCCACAACGAGGCGCTCGCGCTGACCCGCCTGGGCGACGTCCGGCACGCGGCGGGCGACACCCCCGCCGCCCGCCGGCACTGGCGCGACGCCCTGGTGATCTTCCGCGAGCTGGGCGCGCCGGAGATGCGCGAGCCGGGCGAGCGCCTGCTGGTCCACGGCACGTCCGTCGGCTGACGGCCCCGCCCGCGGCTGGGCCGGGTTAGCCGACGGGCGGCGCAGGTCGTGGGGTATGCATATGCGGGCAGGCGGACCCCGGCCGACGAGGGGATGACGGATGACCTTGCACGTGGCGGTGGACTTCGGCACGTCCAGCACCTGCGTCGCCATGTCGCTGAACGGCCGGGAACCGCAGGTCGTGGTCGTCGACGGTCAGCCGATCGTGCCCTCCGCCGTGTTCGCCGCGGCCGACGGGACGCTGTTCGTCGGGCAGGAGGCGGAGCGGCAGGCGGCCGTGGACCCGGCCCGCTACGAACCCCACCCGAAGCGCCGGGTCGACGAGGGCGAGCTGCTGCTCGGCACCTCCGTGCTGCCGGTCGCGGACGTGGTGCGCGCCGTGCTCGGCCGGGCCGTGGAGGAGGCCCGGCGGGTCGCGGGCGGCGCGCCGGTCGACCTGCTCGTGCTCACCCACCCCGCCGACTGGGGCGCCATCCGCACCCGCGTGCTGCTCCAGGCCGGGCGCGGGCTGGGGCGGGAGGTCCGGCTGGTGCCCGAGCCGGTCGCGGCGGCCGTGTTCCACGCCGCCTCCCACTCGGTGCAGGACGGCGTGGCGCTGGCCGTGCTCGACCTCGGCGGCGGCACGGCGGACGCGAGCGTCGTGGTCCGCCGGGGCGGCGCGTTCCAGGTCCTCGCGACCAAGGGCGACCCCGGTTTCGGCGGAGCGGACGTCGACCAGGCGCTGCTGGAGCACATCGGCTCGCTCGTCGCGCCCGGCGACCCGGACGCGTGGCGGCAGCTCGTCGAGGGCCGCGAGCTGATCGACCGCCGGCGCCGGCGGGTGCTGCGGCAGGACGTGCGGGGCGCGAAGGAGACGCTGTCCCGGCACTCCTACACCGACGTGCCGATGCCACCGCCGTTCCCCGACGCGCACGTCACCCGCACCGACCTCGAACGCCTCGTCACCACCCCGCTCACCCGGGCCGCCGCGCTGGTCGTCACGGCCGTGCGCGACGCCGGCCTGGAACCGCGCGGCCTCGCGGGCGTGTTCCTCGTCGGCGGGTCGAGCCGCATCCCGCTGGTGGCCCGGCTCGTGCTGGAGCAGTCCGGGGTCGTGCCCACGAGCATCGACCAGCCGGAGACCGTGGTCGCCCGCGGCGCGCTGCGGGCCGTGCGGGTGGACCCGCTGCGCACCGGCGCGATCCCGCCGCAGGCCCGGGGCGACGTGACGCAGAAGATCACCGACGACCGGACCCGCAAGATCACCCGGAAGATCACCGCGCCGGTCCCGGTCGGGCCGCCGGCGCCCTCGCCGCCGTCCGGGTTCCCGCGGCCCGCCCACTTCCCGCCGCCCCCGCCGCCACCGCCCGCGCGGGACCGCAACCGCCTGCCGCTGGTCGTGCTCGGCGCGGTGCTCGTGCTCGCGGTCGTCGGCGGGTCCGTGGCGTACGCGCTGACCCGGCACGACGGCGGCGGCACGGCCCAGCCGACCGGCACGACCACCGGCACGACGGCGCCCGCCGGGGGCAGGACGATCGCCCAGTACGACTACAGCTTCACCGCGCCGGTCGGCTGGCAGCAGACCGGCGGCCAGGTCGAGACCCGCAAGGTGCTGCTCAAGCCCGATTCGGCGGACCTCGACCTGGACGTCATCGCGGTGCAGGAGCAGAAGCTGGCCTACGACGCCACCGCCGACCGCGCCCGCGCCGAGACCGAGCTGCGCACCTTGTACGACCAGGGCCCGAACCTGTCCGACTTCGACGCTTCGGCGGGCTTCGCGGGCAAGGATGTCGTTTACTACCGGGAAGCGGCGGGCTCGGCGACCATCGAGTGGTACGTGCTGTTCCAGGACTCGTTCCAGGTCAGCGTCGGCTGCCAGTACCCCGAGGGCGGGCGCGACCGGGTCCGCCCCGCGTGCGAGCAGGTGGTGCGCACGCTGACCGTGACCGGTTAGGACCGACCGACGACACCGCGTGGGGATTGTGATGACCGGCATCCCGGAAGCCATGGCCAGGTTCCGCTCGGACCTCGACGCGGCGGTGACGCGGGGGCGCCGCGCCGCCGCCGAGGCGGGCGCGAGGGCCGCCGCCCAGCGCGACCGGAACCGGGAGCTGGCCGACCGGGCGCGCGAGCGGCGCGTGCGGCCCGAGGGGCACGCCCCGACGTCCCCGGACGTCCAGCGCGTCGCCACCGGGTTCCGCGCGCACCGCGGGCTGCCGGTCGAAGAACTGCCCACCGGTGTGGAACTGCTCACCCCGCCCGCCGAGAAATCGCGAGAGCAAACGGACGCGAATGCAAATTCCGTTCCTGCGACGCCGTTCTCGGGTTCCCGACCCGCAGCGGGCCCGCGGGGTCAGCTGCCGCCCCGCACCGACGATGACGAGGACTTTTCGCAAGCGCGAATCCTCTACTGACCCGAAGTCGCGTTTACTAGCGCAACTACTTGGGAAGAAGTCGCGACAAGCGGGAACCGGTCGTGGCAGGGTCTGCGTCGGAAGAGGCGTACGGATCACGAGCGCCTGATCGACATGACCTAGGGGGTCACCTCAATGAGCGGTTACGCAACCGGTGTGCCGGAGCTGACGAACGCGGCTACCGACATCATGAACGTGAACGACCAGACCCAGGCCACGCTGAACCAGCTCCGGAGCACGATCGACACCGTGAGCGGCGCGTGGAAGGGCAGCGCGGCCGACGCGTTCGGCCGGCTGATGGATCGCTTCAACGCCGACGCCGCGAAGCTCCAGGAGGCGCTCGTCTCGATCGCCGAGCAGATCAGCGGCGCGACGCAGACCTACGTCCAGCAGGAAGAGGAGCAGGCCGCGGAGATGTCGAACATCATGGGTCGCCTCGGCGGCTGATGGTTTTCCCCGCGTTTTCCACTGCTTCACCCGTAATACCTCTTCTGCTTGATTCGACCCCCGAGGGGAAATCATGAACGACAACATCGCAGTCAACTTCGCGGCCCTCTCCACGGCCGCCGGCGACATCGCGGGCCAGGCCGGTCAGGTGCAGCAGCAGCTCGACGAGCTGAAGAGCCGCATCGACCCGGTCATCGCCCAGTGGCAGGGTGCGTCGTCCGACGCGTACGCCCAGGCGCAGGCCAAGTGGAACGAGTCGGCCTCCGGCCTCCAGCAGGTGCTCGCCGCCATCGGCACCGCCGTCGCCTCCGCGAACGACGCGTACAACGCGGCGGAGAAGAAGAACGAGGGCCGCTGGGGCTGAGTCCGGCCTCACCGCGCATCGCGGGCCCCGGGACCACGCGGTCCGAGGTGGTCGGGCTGTTGCGCCGGGTCGGCCTCACC